>NZ_JBNPJZ010000144.1:0-31253 GCF_050312695.1 Bacillus sp. AF62
TTACTTGTATAATTATGTATCATAGAAAATATCCTTTTTTGTACAGATTATACCATAGATTCTAAACAGGTTCTAAGAAAAATGAAGTTAGATGAAGCTCCATCAGATGAATCTTTATTATATTATTACCATTTCTTTAAGGCTTCTCATGCTACAGTAAACGGTGATTTTAAAGTGGCTGAAAAGCATTATGGAATAGCAGAATCTTTGTTGGGAAATATTCAGGATCCAATCGAAAAAGCAGAATTTAACTTTAAGCTATCAAGCTATTATTATCACGTTTGCCAGCCTATTTTAGTAATTCAATATGCAACTAGAGCAAGGAATACATTTGAAGGGTTGTACGGGTATAGCAGGAAGGTGGCAGCATGTGACAATGTTCTGGGTTTAGCATGTGTAAAGCTAAATGAATTTGAACAAGCAGAAGTTTATTTCATGTCGTCTCTGGATATTTTGAAAAAGCAGAATGAAGAGGAGCTAATGTTACGAGTTCGACATAGTTTAGGGGTTATGTATGCAGAGCAAAACCTATCTGATTTAGCACTTCGTTACTTATCAGAAGTATCACAAAAAATTCCGAATCACTTTAGAGCGATTTTTTTGGAAGCTAGAGAGAATTTAAAGTTAGGAAAGACAAAGCTTGCAGCGTCCTTAATTGAAAAAGGATTAATAATTTGTAATGAACTGGAACAAAAAGAATATGAACATCATTTTACAATTCTAAAAGAAATGAATGAGAATGTTTCTGCTGAAGAATTAGAGTTAGCCATTTCTAAAGGAATTTATTTCTTTAATGAAGTAGGTTTATGGCAATATGTACAGGAATATGCTGAAAAATTAGCGGTTAAATATCATGAAGAAGGAAATTCAATAAAATCTAGTGAATACTTCTATTTAGGATATAAAGAAAAAGAAAAAGGTTTTCAGAAAGGGGCTTTAAAATGAAAAGGATCATCAGCAGTTCAATTGGATTAATAATTACGGTCATACTATTAAATGGAGTAAATGTTTCAACGGACCAATCAAAGGTCAATACAACAAGTGCTATACAATATACGCATGGAGAGCCGTGGGGCTGAAGAAATATTGAAGTATAAAGAGTTGTTAGATCGAAGGATGATTACCGAAGAAGAGTTCTAAGTGAAGAAAAAGTAATTAATAAGTATATAAATAAAAAAACATAATATCACTATGAATCCTTATAGCAATATGAATTTTTGCATATTTTAAAATTCAATATATCCCTCAAAAACTTTTAATTGTATAATATATTTTGTCATATTTTTAGATTTTTCGACATAAACCAACAAAAATAGAGAGCGTATTGGGAGAAGACATTATGTATACAAAACTATTAAAATCAATTACATCATTATCACTTATTGGTGGTGCGTTGTTATATACAAATGGTAGCGATGTAAAAGCTGCTGAAGTGGGTGTTTTTTCTGATGTGCCGACATCACATTGGTCATATCCTGCGATTGAAGATTTAGCGAGTAAAAATATTATTTCCGGTTATGGAAATGGGATATTTGGTTTTGGAGATGTTGCGACAAGGGAGCAAGTTGCGGCTTTAATTTATCGAGTGTTAGTACCGAATAAACAAGGCGGTTCGTTTAGTAATGATGGAACTCGTTACGTATTAAAGGATGGGTCTACGTTTAAAAATCCTTACGGTGATATTAATCAAAGTTCTACAATGTTTCCAGAAGAGGTATTAACTTTAACGAATTTAGGAGTTTTTAAAGGTGATGAAAATGGCCAATTTAGACCGAAAGCTTCTGTGAGTCGTGCGGAAATGGCACAAATTCTTACAAATGCTTTCCATCTTGCGGCAAAACAAAAACATACCTTTAAGGATGTTCCAAATCCATTTTGGGCAGAAAACGCAATTAGTGCAGTGCAGTCAAATGGAATCGCAGATGGCACAGGGAACGGGAATTTTGAACCGTATGGCACAGTAACACGTGAACAGTATGCGCAGTTTTTATATAAAACTTTGAAGTATAAAAATGCTGATGTGAAAGACACAGGAGATGCGGCATTATTAACAGCTTTTAAAGAGGAAGTACAAAAGCGTATTAATACATACGAGACAAATATTACACTTCCATATAAAACGAAAAACAATAATACAAACGAAGTGATGAATACACTTTTTAACGCATATAAAGAAGTTGCAAGTAAAAATGAGTATACAAATAATAATAGATCGAATGTTTCATATGGACTTTCTGGATCACCTGGAAATTATACATTTACACTTAAGATTACATATCGTGAAACGAAAGAACAGACGGAATATGTCATGAAACAAGCGAAAGCAATCGTTTCTTCTATTACTCAAGTTGGAATGGATGATCACGAAAAAGTGAAGGCGATTCATGATTACGTAGTAAAACATGTTTCTTATGATACGTCTTATAAAGCTTACACAGCATATGAAGCACTAGTAAATCGTTCTGCGGTTTGCCAAGGTTACGCACTATTAACTTATCAATTATTAAAAGAAGCAGGAATTGAAAATCATTTCGTGACAGGAACTGGGGACGGACAACCTCATGCTTGGAATTTAGTGAAAATCGAAAACAAATGGTATCACCTTGATACAACATTCGATGATCCGGTGCCAGATGAACAGGGCCGCGTAACGTATTCGTATTTCAATTTATCAGATGAACAAATCGCAAGAAATCATGAGTGGAACCGCGGAGACTATCCGCAAGCTACAACAAATTATTATAGTACACTGACAAACAAAATTGCGGCAGGTAGTACGAAAACGCCTGCATATCAGCAAATATTAAAAGATACAAAGTTAAACTATTTAGGAAATGAATATATCGTAAACAACTATACTGAATTAAAAAATAAAATGCAGCAGCGCTATAGTGCGAAACCAGAGAAAATTGAAGTGCTGTACAAGCAATCAATGAATGGTGCACTGCAAGATGTGAAAAAGGCAATTGGCGAAATCGATTATCCGCAAGGGGCAAATCGAGTTTCTTATAAAGCGGAGCCTTACAATGCGAAAGAAGGGTATTCTTTAGTGACAATTACGTTTACGTATTAAGAATGAGAAAAAAGCATCTGTTTCAGATGCTTTTTTTTATTATATTGATTCGACAAAATATAACAGGTGAAAACGAATTGGTCTGTTATGATAATTTTTGAAATTTTACATTTTGGAGGATTAATCATGAATAAAAAGAAGATTTTCGCTGCGTTAATAGGAATTGTAGCCTTATTTATAATTATTAATGTAGTTGTTACGAAAGAGAAAACGACATCAACCAGTGAAAAAATGTACTCTGAGAAAGAATATAATAAATTAGTAGATGAACATTTTGAAGAGACGCAAAAGTTGAAAAGTGATATGAGTGTGTTAGAAACTGAAAAAAATCTCTTGATGAGCAAGTGAAGAAGTTAAAAGATGAGTTAGCGAAAAAAGAGCAACAAGTAGCACAGCAGCCGGTTCAACAAGAACAACCAAAGCAAGAACCACAACAACCAGCACCAGCGCAACAGCTGGAAAAGAAAGAAGAGCCAAAACCGGAACAACCTACTGGAGCATTCGAAAACCCTATGAAAAGCATAAACAAAACAGAGGCAATGAATAAAGTAAAAGAAAAAGCGAAGCAAGATTTCCAAGATGATTATATGACACAAAACTTTGTTGCGGAGGAACAATCAAAAGCATTTGATTTCTTAAACAGTATTGAAATTAAATCACAAGAAGAATTAAATGTAATGAAGAATGCATTGAAAGATTTTTCTAACGACTTTATGACCGCGAAGTTTGTTTATGAAGAGCAAATGAAGGCGAAGAATAAGCAAGGGTAAAACAAAAACGCTATCTTTTAAAAAGGTAGCGTTTTTGTTTTGGGTTATAAAGTTATTCCTACATTTGACATATACAGTCTAACTGTATAAAATGGAACTATTCAGTTGGACTATATAGTTTAGCTATATACTTATCGTTACATTGGAGGTCTTTATGAATAGAGATAAAAATTTACCATTAACGGAAACAACGTATTACGTTCTTTTAGCTTTATTAGAACCAGCCCATGGTTATTTAATTATGCAAAAGGTAGAGGAACTGAGTAATCATCAAGTGAAAATCGCAGCGGGTACACTGTATGGCGCGGTTGAAAATTTATTAAAACAAGGATTAATAGAATCAGTAAAAAGTGAAGATAAACGAAGAAAAGTGTATGTCATTACGGAACGAGGGAAAGAAGTATTACACTTAGACTTTATGAGAATGCAGCACATTATTGCGGTTACAAAAAGTTTATTACACGTATAGTTAGGGGGAAACGATGATGTGGAGATTGAAATTCTTTTTAGATTTTGAGAAAGAGGAAAAATGGTTAGAAGAGATGGCTTGGAAAGGCTATCAACTAGAAAGCAATACATTTGGTTATACATTTAGATATACAGAACCAGAAGATGCGACGATTAAAATAGACCATAGAGTATTTAGTAGAAAAAGTGATTTTATTAATTACTGCACATTATTTGAAGATAGTGGCTGGGAGCATATAGCTGGTAATCGGTGGTCAGGTACGCAATATTTTAAAAAGGTAGATGAAGAAAGTGAAGATGACATTTTTTCAGATCCAATGTCACGGGCAGGGAAGTATAAGCGTCTATCTAAAACATTTTTAGAATTAGCGATATGCTCTATACCAATATTAATCCTATTTATGTTTAATAACACGATTAACTTAGGAGCACTTGTAAATCCGAAAGAACTATATTTTACGCCAGGACTATGGGATAAACAAGGCGTAGCATTTTTATGGTCATTTTTATTTGAAACGCCATTCGCATTAATGAGAGGGATTGCATGCTTGTTTATCCCTGTTGCGATTAGTATGTATTTAGTTTTCTCATATAAAGCGAATCTGTTGTATGAAGAGAGAAGATAATAGGAGAAATCCCCTTAAAGTAGATGCTTTGAGGGGGTTTTTAGAATTTGTAAATGACTCTTTTTAAAATAGATATGAGCTTAGAGAAGGACAATGGTCACCATATCAAAAAAAGAAAATTGTACTTTTAAACGCATTTTAAATACAAAATAACCGATTCCTTATACGTTAAGAAACCGGTTATTTATTTCCTTACTTTTTTAGAGGGCTTTTTCTTGTAATGGTTTTAAATGATTGATTTAAGGTTATACACTTAAATCATAAATAAAAGATAGAGTAAAAACTATATAAGAAATAAATGTAACGAAAACAAGAAAACATATAAACTGAGAATTAGATACATATTGTTCTATTCTTTGTTTCATGTTAATTCGCATTATTTTTCAAATGTGAAGTATCAATTGGAATTTGAGCTTTCCAAGATCCAATTATTTTTCCAATTCTAGTTATATTTACGTCTAAAGTAAGGGGCTGTTTAAAAGCGTCTTTTCCTTTAGAATCTATAACAAATGTAGCAACACCTTCAGGTTTATCATTATCACGAATGCCTACATCATTTAATTTTTTACCTGCTGCCATAAGTTCAAAAGGAAGACGATCATCTGAATCATGGATAAATGATAGTCTCCCGTCATTTTTAATCTCAGGGTTTTCTTCTTGTTGTCCATTAATTTTACCATCACTTTCAAGATCTAATCCTGATGTATCAAATTCGAATGGTACTAAACTTCCGTCAGCTTTTTCCATTCTATAATGAACTGATATACGTGAATCTGCGATAAATAATTCTTTGAGATGTACAGTAATACTTTGATCTGTAATTTTTTCATCAATAGGAATATATTTACCATTCTTCATCATATCTTGTATGACACCATTTTCATCTCCTATTCCTTCATTTACAACTTTATCATTTGTAATTGCATCAGAAAAATATGAAGCAACATTTGTAGCCGCTACTTGTACTTGTGGAATCATTGCTGTTGTGAAAAGTGCTGCTGCAGCTACTGCTGTATAAATGAAACGTTTTGATTTTTTACTCATGTTTGTAAAGATTCCCTTCTTTTGTTGCTTTTTGTGATTTATATTAGAAACATTGTCTAACTTGGAACGACTTTCAAATGTTTTCCATGCTTGTTCTATATCAATTTTGATTTCTTGTGGTGAATTTGCAGATTCTTCATCTAGCATTACGTTTTCCCATTGATTTAATTTACTAATTTCTATTAATAAATCTTGGCATGCTTCACATGTATCTAGGTGCTTTGTGAATTCCTTTCTTATATCATGAGAAAGTTCTCCATCAATATATGTTTGAATAAACCCGATATCATAACATTTCATTTGTTATGCCTCCTCCATGTGTTTATAAATCTTGCGAAATTTCATTTTGGCTCGGACTAATAATGTTCCAATAGAAGATATTTCAATTTGAAGTACTTCTGCAATTTCTTTATATTGAAAACCAGAGAATTTCATTAGTAAAAGGGTTCGTTCTCGATCATTCATTTTATTTAGTATCGTTTGGACCTTTGTAATTTCTTCTTTTCTTATCCAATCATCGTCTAATGATGAAACATTTTGTACTTCATGGTATTGGATTTCTTTATCAATCTTCGCTTGTTGCCTTTTTTCAGATCGAAAATGGTTATAGGCTACATAAGTAGAAGATTTAATCAACCATCCAGGTATGTTTTCAATTCCTTTCCAATCGCTACGATATAATTGTAAAAATACTTCTTGCGCTAACTCTTCAGCGATAGATTGATCTTTAACAATCCAGATGATTTGTTTCACAGCGTAAGCATAGTACTGCTTAAATAAATCTTCAAAGGTCATATCAGAAGCATGACTTTCTTCATTTTCTATGGTTAACATGTTCGTTTAGACCTCACTTTCAATTTGATACCTGTATTATAGAGAAACCAGAAAAACAGATTTTGTGACAGTTTTTCTGGCTATTTTTTTATTATGTACTAAAAAAGCATTCATCTGATTAAAAGATAAATGAAAACATAAAAACTATAACTCTTGCAGTAGTTGTCTATTAATGTACAAGAAAACAGTTAGTTTGTTGCCAAATTGCATTTAAACGTACGATTTTCTTTTTTCTAAATAAGAGTCTTGCCTTAAAGAAGATAAATTTTCAATGGATGATTACGATGAATATATAGATAAAGTTCATCCATATATTTGTAGAAAGGAGGAATTCAAATGAAGAGAGATGATAATAAGATTGGTCACTTTATATCTGAAAAAGGAAAGGAAGATTTTCAAATTGCCTACGATGAATCAATGGCACTCCTTCCAAAACCTAACGAAACGAAAGATATAAAAACTAAATATGGCACAATTCGTGTTTATTACTTTACTAAAGAAGAAAACAAACATAAGGAACCAATACTCTTACTCCCTGGACGTGGTGCATCTACTCCAATGTGGGTCCCAAATTTAGAAGGGCTAAGGGAGAAAAGGCCTGTTTATACGATAGACTTACTCGGTGAACCTGGGATGAGTGTGCAAACGAAGGTGATTGAAAACCAAAAGCAACAAGCAGAATGGCTAAATGAAGTAATTGAAGGATTAGGTTTAGAAAAAGTGCATATCGTGGGTGTCTCCATTGGAGGCTGGACAACAATGAACTTGGCTAGATATAATCCTGAGCATATTGCTACGGCTAGTTTATTAGATCCAGTCTTTGTATTTGCGCAAATATCCATAAAAATGATTCTGGCATCTATTCCAGCTTCCGTTCCTATTGTACCTAAGTTTTTAAGAGAAAAGATGTTAAGCTATGTTTCTGGAGGAGCAGAAGCAAGTGACGATGAGCCTATCGCTAAGTTAATCGAGTCGGGTATGCGTAACTATAAACTGAAAACACCAGCGCCTGATTTATTTAGTAAAGAAGACTTAAAAAGTATTGATATTCCAGTGCTTGCACTTATGGCTGAAAAAAGTACAATGCACAATTCGGTAAAAGCAGTTGAAACTGGAAAAAAATACGTTAAAGATATTGATATAGTTAATTGGAAAAATGCATCTCACGCAATCAATGGTGAGTTCTCTAACGAGGTTAATGCTAGGATCCTTGATTTTGTAGAAAAGCATTCTAAGGATAACTAAGTTGAAAGTGGAAAATATGTTGTCATAACAACTTCATCTCTATATAGCTATTTAGGGGGTTTAGCCCATTTTTTATTTTGGCATAGTTTAATTCTTCTACTTTCATGAATATGTACAATTACATAAAATTTCAGTGGAAAAGAGAGTATACTTTCATATTGTGTAATAAAGATAAAGCCTGCCTACGGAAATAGGCGGGCTTTTTTTACTTATAAAGAAAAGACAACCTTTAAGGTGTCTTTCTTCGATTTGAAACATTTTACTAGGTTAAGTTTTTGTGATAATGAACTCTTTTAATTGGAATGAACCTACGCAGTACATCACTTTATTCTTAAGCATCATTCTCAACAAAAGTGAAGATTTTCATTATCTTTTTCACTACAAAGGGTAATAATTTAGAAGCTAAAAATGCAAGTACGAAAGCAATTCCCCATGTTTTCATCCATGATTTGAGAAATAAAGCTGTATATCCAACATTCATTGAAACCATGACGAAAGAGATAATACTAGATATACCTAAAATCATTAAGATATTAAAAATTAATGGTTCAAATTTTTTATTGATTTTCAAAATTAACACCTATTTTCTATATATGCTTTGCTGCCCGATTTCACCAACATCTAATCTTACAGTTTGAAATCTAGGTTGTCCAGTTTGTTTTATTTTTCTGCAATAGCAATATTATATGGAATAGAGTTTCACCATATTGCTATTAAACTAAAATTTTAAGATTGAACCTAAACGAAATTTAAAGTATCGAAGTTCATTTTGGAGGGGGATGTAATACTACATCTTACACTTAAACTGCACATTGCGTATTTTTTATGAAGAAAAGACACTCATATAAAAGTGTCTTTTCCGATAGTTTTTTAGCAGAAGCAAGCAGCTCCAACGATGATTAATAAAATAAACAATACAACTAATAAAGCAAATCCTCCAGCGAAGCCACAGCCACCACAACTACCACCAAAGCCCATAACAGTTCCTCCTTTTAATAGGAAGGGAAAACCAAGGGGTCACTCATGTGTTTTAACGGATTCCATTTACTGTATGCTTTTACGAATGAATGGAGCAGGTCCTTTTCAAAATAGATTTATCCCGCTATTTGTCGGGGAGTAAGACCTCGATTGATGAGGGCAGAATAAAGTTGCACTTTATTCTTAGAAGGAATTCAAAGGCAAAATAGGAGAGTCTATATCATTCTTTAAAAGCGAATAAATGAAAAATAAAATATCCAAAAATATAGATAGAAATCCGCTTTTATACCTTTCAATAAAAGAATACTAGCATTATATATTATAAGGAATACTTGTCCTTAATTGTAAATGAAAGGGGGGAATTGGTATGAGTTATGGCTATGGTCACCCTCCAAAAAAATGCTGTGAACATCATAATGAAACTTTATCAACGGGTATATTACGTAGACATTCCGCTACGTTATTTCTTACTGTGGATGCTATGAATGTTGATCCCGACGATACTCGTAGAGTAACTGTTGAAATGTTTGATTGGTCATCTGGTTCTCCGGTATTGTTACCATTAATAGACCCTTCAACGCAAACATTGCCACCTAATCGATATGTTACTTTTCGTTCAGCAGCTCTTCCTCCAGCACTTTTTGCTTATGAAGTAAGAATCATTCGTCCGAAAGATAGAGATGTTGTTACGAATGTTTTTGGTCTTAGTGCAATCGTATTTAACCCACAAGAAGGAAATAATGTTTTACAACATGATTTAGCAAAATTAGACCTTAAATAGCTTTTATAAAAGTCTATTTATTGAGCATGATTAAAAAAAGAGTAGGATGTAATCCTACTCTTTTTTTAACGTTAACTAGAATTTTAAAAGAAATCCTTCATCATTTTAGCATCTTTAATATTCACTATCACACTGTCTACCTTATCTTTCTTCTCATTTTTAGCGATTGTAATTTGTTCTTTATTATCAACCCATACAAGAAATTCTTCTTTTGAGTCATCTTTATATGTAACGGTAATAGTAGAATGTGCAGATTCTCTCTTTTTTTGATCTAAAGTGATTGTTTTAGGTGTTCCATTTTGAACTGCTGAAACGATAGATTTTATCATTTCTTCGTTATCTGTTTGAGATTTGGAAGTAGTATGATTTGTTGTTTTTAGTATTTCAATGTCTGAAATATTTGCGGAGTTTAATTGAAAGGTATGTTGTGTGCGTTCTTGCTTAACTTGTGAAGCTTTATCTGTAGCCGAGGTGCTTGTACAACCTATTAAAGTGAAAGATAGAGCGGTTAGAGCGCATATAGATATGATTTTTTTCATAGTATCCCTCCTTAAATTTAATTATAACAATTTTCTGTTAATTTAGGTAGTTATTGTAAGGAGAAGATGTTTTAAAGTGGTAAATGATGTTGTTCATTTTCTATTAAAATTAAAATTCACATAATTTTTTTCATATTTTATGTTTAACATTTCGAAAATAGGTGTACTACATATAATATAACAAATAATTCATTTTAAAGGAGGAAGTTAAAGATGGAAACGAAGTATAGTAAACCTTTTGTATATGAATTTATTACGGAGAAAGAGGTCATGAATGCGGCGAATGATCTAGTGAAGAAAGGAATAGAACAAAAAGATATTTACGTGTTAACACATGAGAAAGAGAGGACAGATAGAATCGCAGATAATGCAGACGTGAACACGATTGGAATAAAAGAGGAAGGACTTGGGACAAGCATTATTAATGTCTTTCAAAAAACGGGAGATCAGTTAAGAAATAAGATGCAGGAGTTAGGGCTTAATGAGGAAGAAGCGAACTTTTATGAAGAAAAGCTGGATGAAGGAAAAATCTTGTTATTCGTTAAAGATTTAGAAAGAGTCGGTGAATGGTTACAAGAAAGAAGATGCACGTATTCTCTTTAAATTTGTATCCTTTAAATCTATAAATCTATTACGAAAAGGAGATTGGAAATATGAGTGAGAGCGGTCTAAAAGAACAAATTACGGGTAAAGTTGAAAAGAAAAAAGGACAAGTAAAAGAAGGGATTGGTGAAGTTACAGAAGATAGAGAGTTGAAAAATGAAGGGAAGTGGGAGAAGACGAAGGGAACTATAAAAGAAAAAGTCGGAAAAGTGAAACAAAAGATAAGTGATGGATTGGATAATAAAGAATAATACATGTTTATCAAGCTTTGGTTACATACCAAAGCTTGATAAATCAAATATAAAAACAATATAGGAGGTTTAATTGTGGGACTTATTATTACGTGTATTGTAGGTGGACTTATTGGTGCGTTAGCTGGAATGATTACGGGAAAAGACTTTCCTTTAGGTATAGTTGGTAATGTGATTGCCGGATTAATTGGATCTTGGGTAGGTAGTGCGTTATTTGGTCATTGGGGTCCTGAATGGGGAGGCATTTTCGTTCTTCCAGCGTTATTAGGTGCAATCGTCTTTATTTTAATCGTTACATTCTTCTCTAGAATGTTGCGGAAAGCGTAAGTATGATAATGAATAGTAATCTTAAGTTTATTATATATAGCTATAAAATTAATGAACTGATAAATATACATAAAAAAGCATCCAATTAAACTAATTTGGATGCTTTTTTAATGTAATCTACATAGGAATGAGTGGGGGATGAAGGCCCCCACTCATTGAAATTACACTTTTTATTATGTATTAAACCGTCGTTACTTTTTCACAATTATTTATTCTTACGACCTGCCTCGGTTCTATATGAGATAAGTCCTCGTTATTACCTATATCAACTACAATTGTATTCGTTAGTATATTAATGATAGAACCAACTAATTTTGTAGCATGATCGTGTCGATAAGAAAATTGAACAAAATCTCCCTTTTTAAAGTTGTGCTCTTCCATAGATAGATCCCCCTAAAAATAATGTTTATACATTATACATACACAAATTTATAAGGTTTAAACATTTGGTAGTATTTTTTACGTGTTAAGCCGAGAAAGGTGTAGAAAATTTATCCCGCTTTAACGGGCAGTAAGACCCCCACCTCAAAATTTAGCAGAGCAAAGAAATTAGGTGGGGGATCAACTGCCCATAAAAGTCCGATTGGTTCAACTAATAATCAGTGGGGGATGAAGAAAACCCCCACTGATTAAAGTTTCACTTTATTTATAATAAAAATAAAAAAATATGTTTAAAACTAATTTTTATGGGTAATTAAATAGTAAAAGTTAGAGATAAGGGGGCGGAAATGATGAATTTAGGAATAAATATTTTGCAAAATGATGTAGGTTATACGGTACAACTTAATGGTGAAATTGATGCATATACGGCATCAGATTTAAAAAATAAGATTATGCCTATTGCAAGCGAAAAAGAGGTTCATATCGTAGTAGATTTTCATAACGTAGATTATATGGATAGTACTGGTTTAGGTGTTTTTATAGCGCTATTAAAAGCAGTTAAGAAAAATGATGGAAAACTAGAGTTTATCGGTGTATCTAAAAGATTAAAAAGATTATTCGATATTACAGGGTTAACAGAAATATTAAATTTGAATTCCGATTTTGAAAAAGTAGAAAGAAGGTGACTAGGGATGATGGAGAGATTTGAAAAGATAGAAATGAAAATTCCTGCAAAGGCAGAATATGTGGCTATTATTCGTTTAACAATGGCTGGTGTTGCGAATCGAATGGGCTTTGCTTATGACGATATAGAAGATATGAAAATTGCTATTAGTGAAGCATGTACAAATATTGTACAACATGCATATAAAGAAGACGTTGGAGAAATTGCAATTGTCTTTGGACTATATGAAAATCGATTAGAAATTATGGTTGTGGATAATGGGGTTAGCTTTGATTTTAATAACTTAAAAAGGAAAGTTGGTCCGTATGATATTAGTAAACCAGTAGAACATTTGCCGGAAAATGGTTTAGGTTTATATTTAATTAATACGTTAATGGATGATATACAAATCATGCATGATGAGGGCATGACAGTTTTAATGACAAAATATATACAAAGAGAGCAGGTGGAGAATGATGGAAATCCAATCTCAACCTACGAATCTTACTAAAGAAGACGTTATTAAACTAATTGCAGACTTCCAACAAAACCAATGTGATGAAGCGCAGGAAAGGTTAGTTGAGCATTATAAAAATCTTGTTTATTCCATTGCATATCGCTATTCAAAAGGCGGGCCGATGCATGAGGATATTATACAAGTAGGGATGTTAGGGCTCTTAGGTGCAATAAGAAGGTATGATTATTCGATAGGGAATGCTTTTGAGCCTTTTGCAATACCTACGATAGTAGGGGAAATAAAGAAGTATTTACGCGATAAAACTTGGGGCATTCACGTTCCAAGACGAATTAAAGATTTGGGCGGGAAAATTAAACTTGCGATAGAGGAGTTAACAGATCACCTGCAACGTTCACCGAAGATAATAGAAATTGCAAATCATTTAGGACTATCGGAAGAGGAAGTTCTAGAGATTATGGATGCGAAAAATAATTATCGAGTATCTTCCTTAGATGATGTAGTTGAAAATTCATCTGATGGAAGTTCGGTAGCGAGAATTGAATCTGTAGGTGAAGTAGAGCAAGGATATGAAGAGACAGAAAGGCGTCTCGTTTTAAAGGATATTTTTAACGTATTAAATGATACGGAAAAGAGTGTTATTCATTATATATTCGGAGAAAATTTAAATCAAAAAGATACAGGGGAACGGTTAGGTATTTCACAAATGCACGTTTCTCGTATTAAAAGACAAGCGATAAGTAAATTGAAGCAAGCCGCATTTTTAGATACATAAAAATTTAAAATAATTATGTTGAAAACATGAGAAAAGGGGTACTTATTAAGTATAGGAGGAGATATGAAAATGTCACACGATGTGAAAGAACTAATCGAAGGATTGAATGAAGATTTAGCAGGAGAATACTCAGCAATTATTATGTATAACCATAATGCAGCTACAGTTTCTGGTATATATAGACAAGTGTTAAAACCTTTCTTTGAATCTGAAATTAGTGATGAACAAGGACATGCCCTATATTTAGCGGAGAAAATTAAGACGCTAGGTGGTACACCTACTACGATCCCTTTACCAGTGAAACAAGTAGAAGATGTTAGAGAAATGTTAGAATCCGCTAGACAATCAGAATATGAAACAATTAAGCGTTATGAAACGAGAAAAGAACAGGCAGCGAAATTAAATATGACAGAGTTAGTTGTAAAACTAGAAGATATGATTGCAGATGAAACTAATCATATGGAAGAATTAGATCGTCTTTTAAATGATAAAGCAATGGTGTTAAATTAAAAGTAGAAATTTATAGAGTGAAAGAACAAATTCCTATTTCTAGGGGTTTGTTCTTTTGTTGTATAAATATGTTTGAGTAAGAAATTTTCATTTTGTAACTGAGTATGTAATACTAGAAAAATAGAAAATAATAATAGATTTACATTTTAAATAAGAAAAGGGGAAATAACTTGTGTCCATTTTAATTGTTGATGATAATCCGGTTAACATATTTGTAATTGAGAAGATTTTAAAACAAGCCGGATATCATGATCTTGTATCGCTCAATTCTGCACAAGAGCTCTTCGAATACATACAGTTTGGAAAAGATTCTTCCAGGCATAATGAAATTGACTTAATACTATTAGATATTATGATGCCTGAAATTGATGGACTTGAAGTTTGTAGGCGATTACAAAAAGAGGAGAAGTTTAAAGATATCCCTATTATTTTTGTTACAGCTTTAGAGGATGCAAATAAATTGGCCGAAGCTCTTGATATGGGGGCAATGGATTATATTACGAAACCTATAAATAAAGTTGAACTATTAGCACGTATGCGTGTAGCATTACGCTTAAAATCAGAATTAAATTGGCATAAAGAACAAGAAGAAAATCTTCGTAATGAATTAGATTTAGCTACACAAGTGCAAAGAAACTTATTAAGTAGCCCATTAAGAGAAGATCATATAAAAATTGAAGCAAGTTACTTACCGTCATTCAAACTAGCTGGAGATATGTATTATTGGTACAAAATCGATGAAAATCGTTACGGTATTATATTATTAGATGTTATGGGACATGGTATATCTGCTTCATTAGTTTGTATGTTTATTTCGTCTGTATTACGTGAAACAATTAAATGTTTAATTGATCCAGAACTCGTTATTAAAGAGTTAAATAAATATATGACCCTTTTACATAATGAAAATGATAATATTCCTTATTATTTTACGGCCATATACTTAGTTGTTAATACAGAAGATAGAACAGTTGAATATGTAAATGCAGGGCATCCTGCTGGATATGTTTTAGTTGATGAAACAAATGTAGTTGAACTAGATCGCGGGAGTTGTGCGGTAGGATTTTTTGATGAAATAAAAGTTAAAAAAACAGTTATACCTTTTGAGAAGAACGCTCAAATATTATTGTTTACAGATGGTGTTCTTGAAGCAATTGCAAATGATGAATTTGAGTCTGAAGAGAAATTACGTATTTTTACGGAAAGAAAATGGGGAGATTTAGAAGGCGAGATAGAAGGGTTTTACAAGGAAGAACAAAAGAAAGCGCAATCAGATGATATGTGTCTCATTATGATACAAACGAATGCGAAATAAAAAGCGTATGAAATCCAAACAGAGGATTTCATACGTTTTTTATTGTATTTTTTGATAAATTTGTTCACTAGGATTAAATTGGGTATAATGTGGCATTATCTTTGAAAAACGAAGAGTTTCTTTATTTCCTAAACATAGAAATCCATTGTGACTTAAGCTTTCATAAAATAGTTGCTGCACTTGATTTTGAAGTTTACTTGTAAAGTAAATTAAAACGTTACGACAAAGTATAATATGAAACTCGTTAAAAGATTGATCGGTTACTAAATTATGCTGTGCAAAAATAATGTTTTGTAACAGTGAAGGATTAAAATAAGCAAAACGATTATCTGTTGAATAATAGTTAGAAAATGCTTGTGTACCGCCAGCTTGTAAATAGTTTTTCGTATAAGTTTGCATTTTATTTAACGGGAGGATGCCTTGTTTTGCTTTTTCTAACACATTTGTATTCATATCTGTTGCGTAAATAACCGACTTTTCACTTAATCCTTCTTCGTGAAGTAAGATGGACATCGATAATACTTCTTCACCAGTTGCGCATCCAGCATGCCAAATTCTAATTTCAGGTTGCTTTTTCAATTCAGGAATAACATGCTCTCTTAGTGCTTTAAAAAAGGCAGGGTTACGGAACATCTCAGTTACATTAATCGAGAAATCATTTAATAACTGTTCTAAAACCCCTTCCTCGTGAATTACTTTTTCAATTAATTTTGAAATGGTTGGGATATTAGAGAGCTGCATTCGATTACAAATCCTTCTATAAATAGATGTACGAGCATATTGGCGAAAATCAAATCCTGATAGTTTAAATACCGCTTCCAATAATAATTCAATTTCTAAGTTCGTGCGCTCATCCGTATCTACTGATGGATCAAAATTATAATACTTATTTTCCACTCCAACTAAACCTCACTTATTTTATTAACCATACACTCATTACCGAATAGAGTTGATGTAGGTTTAATGGTTTACTTATATAATCTGAAGCGCCAGCAGATAAACATTTTTCCTTATCATTTGGCATTGCTTTAGCAGTTAATGCGATAATAGGTATTTCATGTAACCCTAAGTTCATTCGGATATTTTCCATCGTTTCATAACCGTCCATATTAGGCATCATAATATCCATTAAAATAAGGTCAATATTTGTATTACTTTTTAGTATTTCTAAACACTCTAAGCCGTTTTGGGCAGTAATAATGTTGGCATTTTGTTTTTTTAATGCATTTTGTAACGTAAATATATTTCGATGATCATCATCGACAATTAAAATGGTTTTCTCTTGGAAGACGTTATTTGTTTCGGTAGTAACGATAGTTTCTTCAACAACTTCAGCAGGAATAACATCTTCTATCGTTGCTGCGACTTCTAAATTGGATAACTGTATATCATGTAATCCATTTGGAAGGTTAGGAATAAATACCGTGAAAGTACTACCTTCTCCTACATTACTCTCTAACGTAATCCAACCACCTAACAATCTAGCAAACTCTTTACAAATAGATAAACCTAGTCCTGTACCACCATACTTTCGAATCGTTGCTCCATCTGCCTGTTGAAAGGCTTCGAAAATAAGTTGATGCTGTTCTTTAGCGATACCAATACCAGTATCTTTTACTGAAATTGTAATCCAATCTTTACTTATAGACTGCATATCATGACTTAAATTGGTTGTTTCTATTGAATCGAAATGTAAAGAAACGGATCCTTTTTCTGTGAATTTAAATGCATTGGATAATAAGTTTTTAATAATTTGCTCGATCCGTTTTGCATCTGTATAAAACAGATTAGGAATCGTATCACTGTCTTCAATCGTAAATTCGACATTTTTTTGTGCAGCTATATGTAAAAAGTTTTGATGCATATTGGCTGCCATGTCACTTATGTTCGTTGCTTCAAAAATGATGTCTAGTTTGCCTGCTTCTACTTTAGATAAATCTAGTATGTCATTAATTAAAGTAAGTAAGTCTTTCCCTGATGAATGAATGACAGTTGCTAGTTCAATTTCATCATCCGATAAATGATTATCATGATTTTCTCTTAACATTTCAGATAATAGTAAAATACTATTTAACGGTGTGCGTAATTCATGTGACATATTTGCTAGGAACTCAGATTTGTATTTTGAGCTGCGTAACAACTCGCTTGCTTTTTCTTCTAATTCTGATTTGGTAATTTGTAAGTCAGCTGTCTTTTGTTCAGCTTCTTCAGTTCTAGACTCTAATTGTTCATTCGTTGTTCGTAATTCTTCAGCTTGCATTTGTAGTTCTTCAGCTTGCGTTTGTAATTCTTCTGATTGAACTTGTAACTCTTCTGTCATTGCTTGTGATTCATGTAAAAGAGTTTGAATTCGCATACGTCCTATAATGCTATGGATTGTTAAACCTAGATTATTAATAGTTTGTTGAATTAAATCTTGATGTAAGTCTGAAATCTCAGTTACACTTACTAACTCCATTACTGCAATCACCTCATCCTCAAATAAGATAGGGATGACTAGTAGATTTTTAGGACGTATTTCTAATACTCCGCTAGTGACATACCGAAACTCTTCTGGTATATCCCTGAGAATAAAACTTTTCTTTTCTAAGGCAGACTGTCCAATGAAACCTTCACCCATTTTAATGGATGGTTTTCCAATATCAGCACCTTGATCGGCGAAAGAAGCTTTTTTCACATAGTAGACAGTTTCTTCATATTCTTCACGTACATAAAATGCACCGCAAGAAGTTTGCGTTTTTTGTATAATTCCACTAAGAATTTTTTTACCTAACATCTCAATAGAAGATACACCTTGATACATTAAAATTAATTCTGCGAGCTCAGTTTGTAACCACTCTCTTTTCGATATTTCGTCTAGTAGGTGGTTCGTTGTGTGAGCTAGATCTTTTATTTCATCATGTGTATTTACATGAATTCTTTCCGTAATTTTTTCTTTAGAAGAAATTGATTTAATAGCTTGAATTACATTTTTAATCGTTTTTGTAATGGAATTCGAAATATAGAGTGAAACGATAATGGAAATACAAGAAAGTAAGAACAATAAACTGTATAACCAAATCTCTAATTTATTATTTTCAATATCTAATTGTGCTGCTCTTTTTTTCGTTAATTGCTCCTCAGTGCTCCGGAAGTTAGTTACCTGTGACTGTAAGGACTGAATTTGAGTCGTGTCGATTGTTTGTACATTATTACTATTATTATTTGTAATGAGTGGGTGAATCTCTTTATTAATCCAACTAGTAATGTTTTCGTTAATCTGTTTTAATTTTTCTTGCTGAGAGGGGTTATCCTCTAATAAAGCAAAAAGATCATGATAATGTTTTTCGTAATCCTTTTCCGCAGAGTTAAGGGATTGCACGTAATTAGGGTTATTAGAAATGATAAACCCTTTCGCTTTATTTTCAATTGTTAGTAACTCTTTCTCCACTTGATTCGTTAAATTGAGAACTTTAAAATCGTGATCAATAATAAAATTACGAGATTTTTGTAAGCTGGAAATCTCATTGTTTAACATAATGAAAGAAACAAGTAAGAACAAAATGATAACTAAATAACCAGCCATAATTTTGTAGCGAATACTAAATTTTGCTTTCGAGTTCATTAAAAATTCCTACCTTCAAGGTTATTAAAACTTTTCTATTTTAAAGAATGAAAAACGTAATATATATTATATCAGTTTTCATAAGGCCAAACTAGAAATCCCCCTATTGTATTAGGGGGTTCTTTTTTTATAGAGGAAATCATTTTGAAATATAAAAACATATATGAAAGGTAGTAAACGAGGGAATAGAGGATAACAAACATTCTAAGAAGGGAAGAGTGTTCTTAAAGCTCTTTTTGCATCTATTCCTTCAAAAATAAATAATATAAGATCTTTCTTTTTTACAGTAAGGAAAAAGGATACTAGAGTGCTTAAATTTTTGATTGATGTCATTGTTCCATGTTTACTTATAAACAAATTAGCTTGAAATGTTGTCATTAAAGCATAAAAATGATGAATCTGAGTTATTGTAGGTGTTTCATTATAAGAAATAGTAGTAGAGTGAATGGCGTTCATCGTAATATTCCTTTCCATATAGTAAGCATAACAATATAAACATACCCGTTTTAAAAAATGTTAAACATATAAATAAGAAAAAATATAAGTATAGTTTTTTTACGTTTAGAAAAGGTTAGGAAGGGTATACATATACTACAAAGAGATTGACTGAAGATGAATTGTAAGATGTCTATGTTTAGTAGATTAGTCTATCAAAATATACTTTTACTTTAAATAAAAAGGAGCCTGGTATAAATGAATGAAATGATGATTGATATTACATTTGATTTAATTTACTTGTTAAGTAGTTCGCTTGTAGTACTTTTACTATTCGCTTTTTTCGTAAATGGTTATGTTAATAAGAAGGTTAGTGTATACAGAAATGAAGAAAAATAAAGATACATTATATAAAACTTTAGGAGGTTAATAGTTATGAATTTAGATAGAAAAATAGTAGGTGTTTTTAGAACAATTGATGATGCAGCACTCGTTATTAAGGAATTAAATGATAAAGGATACTCAGCAGATAACATTTCAGCTATTGCGAAGGATCAAAAGGAAATTGAACACCTTGAAGAAAAATCGGGTGAAAAAGTTAAGAATGAAACTGCACATAAAGCAGATATCTTTTCAGCGACAGGGCTTGTAGCAGGAGGTGTAGCAGGCGGACTCGGTGGTTTATTAACAGGTCTTGGTATACTTGCCGTTTCTGGAATGGGTCCAATTGTAGCAGCAGGACCAATCGCAGCAGCTATTGGTGGAGCTGGTATTGGCGGAGGAGCTGGAAGTTTAATAGGAGCATTTATAGGATTAGGAATTCCAGAAGAACATGCTAAAAAGTATGAAGAATATATTTACGATGGCAATATATTAATTTTAGTAGATGCAAAATTAGATGATAAGTTAGAAATCTATAAAATATTTGATAAGCATAATGCCTATAACTCTGATTTCTTTAAATAAAATGATGAAAAATGTAAACAAAGTGAATATCGTTTTTTGATCTTACAACTTTGGCGCGGCCGAGGAGTCGTATGACTATAAGAGAGGAAGGGCTTATAGTAAAAGATTAAGTTCTATCATGTTATTTAAAAGGGAAGAGGTGCCTTTTCGTGATTGTAAAAATATTAAAGGATAGCAGTAATAGTTTCCTTTGTACAGTTCAAAAAAAAAATGGAGACCAGTATGTGAAAAAATGGTTTAGTAAACATGAAAATAACAAAGAATTAGGGCGACCAACTTTTAAAGAAGTAGAAAAGGATTGGAAAGAAAATAGAGAATCGTTTATGTATCCCAATATTAAAGCGCTTTATTAAAATGAAACATAATACGCGTTTTATTATTACAAAACTGTCACATTCCTGTAAGGTAATTCAATGGATTAGATACTTTTTCCATGTCATAATAAAGTCATAAGAAAGCTTATCAAAACTACAACTTATTAGGAGAGTGTCAGTCATGATTGTAACAACAACTTCTGGAATTCAAGGTAAAGAGATTATTGAGTATATTGATATTGTAAATGGTGAAGCTATTATGGGTGCAAACATTGTCCGCGATTTATTCGCTTCTGTTCGTGATGTTGTCGGTGGTCGTGCTGGTTCTTATGAAAGTAAGCTAAAAGAAGCTCGTGATATCGCAATGGACGAAATGAAAGAACTTGCAAAACAAAAAGGTGCGAACGCTATCGTTGGTATTGACGTAGATTACGAGGTTGTTCGTGATGGAATGTTAATGGTTGCTGTAAGTGGTACAGCTGTACGTATATAAGTAAATAAAAAACAGGCTCACCCCTTGAAGTTTATGCTTTGAGGGGGTTTTTTGTTTTTCTTTTGTTCATGACTAAAGTTAAAATAGAGAAGGGCCGACGTACTAGCTCGCTTATTTCAAATGTAGTATATTATTTCTTAAGAAAAAGCAAGGAAATGGAAGTTTTTGTATTTAAAGAAGGTGTTAACTTTATGACAAATAATAAAATTGCTATTTGAGGTACGAAGAGAATTAGTGGTATGAATAATTTTAGAAAGTGTATAGTTAATAGAAATAAACGATGGAGTATGTAAAGAGTTATATTACATAAAAATTTATTATGAATGGAGGCGGTTAAACTATGTTTTGGTTAGGATGTTTTTTAGGATACATTGTAGGTTCTGTTATTACATGTGCGCTACTTTACTTTGGATATAGATCCAATGAAAATAAAAAAGCGGATATGCAAAAAGGGGAGGAGAGAAAAATCAATAAAAGAGGTGTATAGTAGGCGAAAGGTAAGGTGATAACATTGATGCAAAAATAAAGGACAGTTACATATTTCATATGATTACTATGTACTGTCCCGCTTATTCCTTTTGAATTAGGAAAAATTGTTTCCTGTCTTGCTATAAATTTCATAAGCAAAAAATCCAAATAAATAGCCTATTCCAGATCCTAAACTAACTGAAAGTAGTAATGAATCAGGAGAAAATATGCCAACAATAATACCGATCAAACACCCTAAAAGCATTCCTATTGGTATTAAACTATCTAATAAAACTTGAGCGTTTTTTGATTTTTTCTTACCTAAGTTACCGTTGTTATATTTATGTTTAAGACTTCTAATCACATATACTCCAATTCCTCCGGCTATTACAACAGGCGTAATTGCTGTGAGTAACCACATGTTAGAATCTCCTTTCGCTTTTTTAATTAAATTACATAAGCTACTTAAAATTCTATGCTACTAAATGGATTGATAGTTGAATGTACTCAATTTAATAACTCGTCAAAAACACTTTCCCTTTCGTTTTCTCCGCAGATTGCACAACATCAACTGCCGCTTTCACATCCGCTAAGTCATATGTAGAATGTACTGTCATAAAACGTAATTGCTTATTTTCTACTAAACGAATTAAGTGACGAAACGTCTCTTGCCATTTATATGCGGACACATCTTTATTCCAATGTCGTAAATGAAATATGTTCGCGTGCACTTTTGCTTTCGTGACAATCTCTGCCCAGTTTACTTGTATTCCTGACAGAAGTCCTATAGTTAAAAAGTGCCCATTGGGACGTAAGGAGAAAGCTAATTCATTTCCATCCGGTCCCCCAATAGAATCAATCGCAGCGTCTGCACCTCTGCCGTTTGTTAATGTCATAACTGTTTCATAAAGCGGGGCAGTGGAAGTATCGATTACATATTCAGCACCTAGGCGTAGTAACTCCTCTGTATGCTTATTACTTCTTGTCACGGCAATGAGTCGGAAGTTTAAAATTTGTGATAACTGCGCAAAAAGATGGCCAATAGCGGATCCGCAAGCATTTACTAATAAAATGTCATTTCGTTTTAAGTTTAGCGTTTCTGTACATGTAACCCACGCCGTAAGAGGATTAATATACATTTGTGCCGCTGTAAAATCATCAATCGAATCAGGAATAGGGACTACAAAGTCAGCTGATGTCTTCACATATTCTTGCCAAGTACCTTCCCCGCGTAACGGTAACACACGTTTATCGATAAGGTCTCTAGAAACAAAAGCTCCTACATCTTCTACAATACCAACACCTTCATAACCAGGTATGTTAGGTAAAGGGATTCTATGTGCGTACGCTCCGGTTATTGGAATTAAGTCAGATGGATTAATCGGTCTAACTAGCATACGGACGAAAACTTCATTATCTTTTAGTGGTTCTATATTTTTATATTCAACTTGTAATACGTCTTTTGGATTGCCAAACTTATGAAATTGAATGCATGTTCCAAGCAAAGTAATTTGCCCCCTTAGTTTCATTGGATTTATTATAGCATTTTTGGTTTAGGTGGTTATTTTGTTAGTGATAAATAGGGTTTTTAATTTACGTATTTATCAGAATTTTATAAAATGTGTATATAACTATAAAATGGGGGGATTTCTTCATGTGTACTAGTTTGACGTTACAAACTAAAAATTTCCAACATCTTTTTGCAAGAACAATGGATTTCACATTAGATATGAATCAGGAAGTAATAATCATCCCTCGGCGTTATCAGTGGAATAATATAACTGGTGAAACGATCCGAGCGAAAAAGGCTGTTGTCGGAATGGGAATTAATCATGAAGGAAGGGTCATTATGGCGGACGGAGTAAATGAAGCTGGTATGACGTGTGCCACTCTCTATTTTCCGGGATTCGCTACTTATAGTAACAGTATAGATAACAATAAAACGAATTTAGCGCCATTTGATTTTGTAGCTTGGAGCCTCACGCAGTTTAATTCTGTTGAAGAGTTAAAAAAATCTGTTGATAACATTTCTCTTATAGATATACCATTACCAGTTTTAGGGATTTCTCCGCCGCTACATTGGATTTTAGCAGATAAATGGGGAGATTGTATTGTACTTGAGCCGACAACTGATGGACTAAAAATGTATGACAATCCACTAGGAGTGATGACTAATAGTCCGGAGTTTAATTGGCATTTACAAAATTTAAGACAATATATTGGTCTTAAATCGCAGCCATTTGCGCCAACGGAGTGGGGAGATGTACCATTAAGTGCTTTTGGTCAAGGTTCAGGAACGATGGGACTTCCTGGAGATTTTACCCCGCCATCAAGATTTGTACGGGCAGCATATGGCAAACAAAACATTCAAAGTATAGAGAACGAAGAAGAGGGGATATCGGCTATTTTTCATATCTTATCAAATTGTGAGGTTCCTAAGGGGGCAGTAATAACAGAAGACGGTATATTAGATAATACGATCTATACAAGTGCAATGTGTATGGAGTCTGGAACATATTATTACCATACTTACGATTGTAGACAAATTATAGCCATTCATTTATTCAATGAAGATTTAGATACAGCTGAGATTAAAACGTATCCGTTCCAGCGGAAGCAAAAAATCTTTTATGAAAACTGATAAAAACACCTCCATTGAATTTGCATACTTAGTATGCGAATTCGGGAGGTGTTTTTCTATTAAGCCGAAGCCTTCTTCATTCTCTCAAGTAAACTAGATAACACATGCGTACGATAAGATTCTAGTTTTTTACCTTCATAAGTACGGATACCTAATTTTTTAAGTTCTTTTACATACCAACCTTTGCTTCCGAAATACATGTGATCGCTCCCCTTCAACTTTGTTTTTATTTGTCCTGATTATACTTGGAGGTACAGGAATTATAATGAAGGAAATGAATTTCGCGCGAAAATGGTTAACTTTGTTGCAAAAGACATATATACTAAAGGTAGTATACAACGAGGTGGGCAAGACGTGATTATAGAGAAGCACGAAATTCAAATTGACCAAATTACTAGCGGTAAAGTGAATATCTTTACTTTCTATAGAAATAGAAAGCAAATTGATGATCATTTTTTACGATTGCAAGAACCATCGCTTACAGCAAACTACTTCTTCCATTTTCATTTTGATGCAGAGAGCTTGCATCTACTGCAGAAAGAGTTTCCGAGCGTATATCCGTACGACGGTAGTGAAACGATTCACGACTGGACGGAAAAGATGAAAGCTGAATTGCAACATCAGATCCAAACAGGTAAATGGAATAAACGCGTACGTATTGGTAATCGCATTCTAGATGTGGTGTTTACGTGGTGTGACGAAGATATAGTAGAGTGAAAAAGAAGCGGATGACGCTTCTTTTTTAGCGCTGGAATAAAACGAGCTTACCTGCAGTAGATGTACAGCGATGTGTTTTTTCATACAATCCTTTTTCTTGTAAAATAGATTCACCTTTTGCTTTCGCTTCTTTTTCAGTTGCCGCCTCGAATGATTCGTCTAATGCTTTTGAACCATCTTTTTCAAAGACTGTTAGAACGTATACTCCCATGAAAATTCCCTCCAATAATTAAAATCAGAATCTTATAATTATTTTGACATAAAACGCTACAATATGCAAAGAAATATATGACATTGCGTGGTAAAATAGAATGAAACTTTAATCATCGAGAATATTTTCATTGTCGATGATTATTAGTTTTCAGCGATGTTAATTTTAATAAAATGAAACTTTTGAAAGATAGAAAGGATCGTTATTTGTGAAACAAGTAAAGTTTATACATGCGGCTGATTTGCATTTGGATAGTCCGTTTAAAGGAATGGAGATGAATGTTGCGCAGTCTGTTTGGGAGAGAATGAAGCAAAGTACGTTTGAATCATTTGAGCGTATTGTTGATAAAGCGATTCAAGAGCGCGTTGATTTCGTATTACTAGCTGGGGATTTGTATGATGCGGAGACGAGAAGTTTGAGGGCGCAAGTGTTTGTGCGTGAGCAAATGAAGAGACTTTCGCAGTACGATATCCCTGTTTTTATTATTCACGGTAACCATGATCATTTAGGGGGAAGCTGGGCAGCAATTGAGTTTCCGGAAAATGTTCATGTGTTTACCGATCCTTATGTAGAAGAGAAATCATTTTATAAAAATGGTGAGCTATTAGCTTCTATTTATGGGTTTAGTTATTTGCAGCAAGCGGTAACGGATAATATGACAGCGCAGTATACGAAAATGAGTGATGCGCCTTTTCATATTGGCATGCTTCACGGAAGTGTGGAAGGAGATGCAGAGCATAATCGCTATGCACCGTTTCAAATTCGTGAATTGAAAGAAAAACAGTTTGATTATTGGGCTCTTGGCCATATACATAAACGTGAAATTTTATCAGAAGAGCCATACATTATTTATCCAGGAAACATACAAGGTCGTCATCGTAAGGAAACAGGCGAGAAGGGTGCGTACCTTATTGAACTTACGAAACAAGGAACGCAGTGTTCATTTTTCGATACGGCAGATGTTGTATGGGATGAGATCGAAGTTTGTATTGATGGACTTGAAAATGTTGATGAACTTATGACGAGCATGTCAACTGCGATGAATGATTGCCGAAGAGAAGAGGAAGGGACGCTTTTAACTGTCGTATTCACAGGGCAGGGCCCACTTTCTCCTTATTTGCGTGACGAAAAGCGTGTGGAAGAGATTTTTCACATTTTAGCATCTGGCGAAGAGAGAAAAGATTTCGTATATGCAATGAAGTGGAAAAATGAGACGGTTTCTTTTGCAGAAATCGAACGTTTGAAAGCAGAAAATCATTTCGTCGGTAGTGTGCTAAAAGAGTTAGAAGCTTTCACAAATATGGACGGCGTATTGCGCACGATTTGGACATCTCCTGTAGCACGTAATAGTATTGAATCTTTTACAGAAGACGAGAAGAAAGAGATTCAAAAGGAAGCAGAAAATATTATTTTAGAACAATTATTCCAGCAAGAGAGGGATAAAAAATGAGAATTGAAAAACTCCATATTTATGGGTACGGAAAATTAGAAAATGTGGAAATGGATCTTTCCTTGCTGACGGTACTATACGGTGAAAACGAAGCGGGGAAATCGACAATTCGCTCGTTTATGAAAAGTATTTTGTTCGGTTTTCCGACGAGAGGACAGCGCCGTTATGAGCCGAAAGAAGGCGGGAAGTATGGCGGTGCGCTGACTGTGCAAACAGAGCAATACGGTCGTTTGAAAATTGAACGATTGCCAAAGACGGCAGCTGGCGAGGTGACCGTTTATTTTGAAGACGGGAAAACGGGCGGCGAGGAGATTTTAAACGACATATTAAGCGGGATGAATGAAAGTTTATTTGAATCGGTCTTTTCATTTGATATGCATGGTCTTCAAAATATTCATCAGCTCGGCGAAGCGGATATTGGCAATTATTTATTTTCGGCAAGTGCAGTCGGAAGCGATGCGCTATTACAGTTAGATAAAAAGCTAGAAAAAGAAATGGATCAACGCTTTAAACCGAGTGGGCGTAAACCGGAAATTAACGTGTCACTGCAAGAAATGAAGAAACTTGAAGAGAAGATGAAAGAGTGGCAAGGGAAAATTGGCACGTATGAAAAACAAGTCGAGCAATTAAAAGAAAGTGAAGAGAAACTTGCTTCTGTTCGCGGAGAGAAAGAGAGTGCAGAAAGGCGAAAGCAAGATTATGAAATATTAGCAGCGCTAGAGCCACTCGTTATTGAAAAGCGTGCGCATGAGAAAGTGTTAGAAAATGAGAGCGGGCAGTTTCCTGTAAACGGAATGGCGCGTTATGAAGCGATTAAGGCGAAGATGGAGCCGCTTCAGTTACAAGTTGATTCGCTCCATAAGAAAATCGAGACAGTACAATCGGAAATTGCGTCGATTCAAATAGATGAAGAGTTTTTACAAAAAGAAAGTTATGTAGAAGAACTTCGTATGCAGCATTTATCTTACGAAAATGCACGCCAAGAAATGCGTGATATGACAGGAAGTATTGCGAATATAAAAGAAGAAATTGCAGAACTAGAACAACAAATTGGTGCTACTTTTGAAAAGGAAGCGGTTCTTGCGTTTGACATGAGTTTGGCAACGAAAGAATTAATTACGCAAACCGTGCAAAAGGCACGTGAATTAGAAACGCAAAAAGCACAGCTTGATGATCGTTTTAAAGTAGCGCAAGAGCAATTAGAAGAACAAGAAGAAAATATAAGACAGATTCAGAAACAAATGTTAGTTGATGAAGAGCGAAATACGTTAGTTGAGAAAGAGAAATCGTTCCAAGATGCGGCGTTTATCGATATGGGCGCAGAGAGAATGAAGCGCAAGTATGAGGAAAAAGCAGGAGCAGCTATGCAAAAGAAAAAGCAGTGGCAAAGAGTTTGTCTTCTGTTACTTCTTATTAACACGCTTGTTTTATTCACGAGTTTATTTATTGATAACCGCCCGCTCTTATTTATTAGTGTTATTGTTTTTGTAGGGATTGTTCTTGCCCTTGTTTTATATAAAGATCCGTCAAGTGGATTACAAGAAGAGCTTCTTACTCTTCAGCAAAGTGCTGGCGGGAGACAAAGTGAAGAAGCGCTGTCTGTGCGCTATCAGTTAGAAAAAGATGAAGAGATTCGGAAGCTATTTGAGCGTGAGTCTTATAAATTGCAGCAAATGGAGCGAGCTTATGATAAAGTCGTTTCATCGTATGAGGAATGGGAGAGAGAAACGTTCCAGGCGGGAGAACAAGTAGATGCATATAAAACGCGCTATATGTTCCCAGAATTTTATACGTATGCACACATATTGCCAGCGTTTGAGCGTATTGAAAAAATGCAGCAATTATATCGGGAGTTAGAAAAACAAGGCACGCGAAAATCTTCATTATATGAAATGATTTCGCATTTTGAACAGAAACTAGAAGCTGTTATCGGTAGTGCGGAGTATAGTAAGCTACACGGGGCACAAAGTCGTATGCAAAATGAGAAAGAGAAGCGCCAAACTTGTAAGCAGTTAAAAGAAAAACTGGCGGAATGGCAAGAAGAATATGAGTTTATGCAAGAACAATTGAAACAACTGTTAGTAGAACGAAATGCATTATGGAATATTGCAGAGACTACAGATGAAGAGATATTTTTAGAAGCGGGTAAACTGGCGGAAAAACGTGAAGATGCTGAGAAACAAGTAGTGCGTTTATTACCGCAAATTGATCTGTTAGAACAGCGTTTAAAGAGTTTATCATTAGCTGAACATTACGAAGCTGACGGTTATGAAGAGAAATTAAAGAGAGAAATTACAGTCGTACAAAACTGTCTGGTGCAAGAGAAAGAACTGACAGAGCGCATCGCGAAACATCGTATGGAAATTGCGAATTTAGAAGAAGGTAGTACGTACGGAGATTTAATGCATGAATGGGAAATGAAAAAAGCGCAATTGCGTGAACAAGTGAAGAAATGGGCTGCTTATGCGGCCGCAAAAACGGTGTTAACGAAAACGAAGCAATATTATCATGAAGTGCATCTGCCTCGTATTTTACAAAAATCAGAAGAGTATTTCGTCTATTTAACGGGCGGACGCTATAGTAAAATCTTTTCACCGTCAGAGGCGGAGCCGTTCGTTGTTGAACGTAACGACGGTATACGTTTTTACAGTCATGAACTAAGCCAAGCGACAGCGGAGCAGTTATATTTATCGCTGAGATTTGCACTTGCGAAAACATTTGAACATGATTACCCATTTATTATTGATGATAGTTTCGTGCACTTTGATGCGGTAAGGACGGATCGAACGATTGAACTAATAAAGGAAATCGCAAAAGATAGACAAGTCATCTTCTTTACATGTCATGCGCATTTACTCGCGTATTTTACAGAAAAACAGATTGTAAAATTAACACATAAGCGTAAAGAAAATGAGTTGTGATATGCTATACTAAAAGTAACTGATTTGGTGGAGGAATTCGAATGAAAAAGAAAATTGCAGAATATGAAGTTGGTGAACAAGTCGATGTTTTCTTGTTAATTAAAACAGCGACAAAAGGTCTAGCAAGTAATGGAAAGCCATTTTTAACAGTAATCTTACAAGATCCAAGTGGAGATATTGAAGCGAAGCTATGGGACGTATCACCAGAAGTTGAGAAACAATATGTAGCAGAAACAATCGTTAAAGTAGCTGGTGATATTTTAAACTACAAAGGACGTATTCAATTACGTGTGAAACAAATCCGTGTTGCGAATGAAAATGAAGTAACAGACATCTCGGATTTCGTAGAAAAAGCACCAGTGAAAAAAGAAGATATGGTTGAGAAAATTACACAATACATATTTGAAATGAGAAACCCGAACATTCAACGTCTAACAAGACATTTGTTAAATAAGCATCAAAACGAATTTTTAGAATATCCAGCAGCGACAAAGAACCATCACGAGTTCGTATCTGGACTAGCTTATCACGTCGTATCGATGCTAGATTTAGCGAAAGCTATTTCAAATCTATACCCATCATTAGATAAAGACTTACTATATGCAGGCGTTATTTTACATGACCTTGGTAAAGTAATTGAACTATCTGGCCCAATTTCTACAACGTATACGTTAGAAGGAAACTTACTAGGCCACATTTCTATCATGGTGAACGAAATTGGTAAAGCAGCAGACGAATTGCAAATCGATGCAGAAGAAGTATTAATTCTTCAACACATCGTCCTTTCGCACCACGGAAAAGCAGAATGGGGTAGCCCAAAACCACCATTAGTAAAAGAAGCAGAAATTCTGCACTACATCGATAACTTAGATGCAAAAATGAACATGATGGACCGCGCATTAGGACGCACAAAACCAGGTGAATACACAGAGCGTGTCTTTGCACTTGATAATCGTTCGTTCTATAAACCGACGTTCCATAATTAAAAGTGTGAATAAAGTGGCCTCATTAAGTTTTAAAAGCTTAGTGAGGCTGTTTTCTTTATTAAAAATTAAATGAAATAGTTAAGAAGTACGCATGGGATTAACGAAGAACGATTAAAACATATCTCACCACTAGAATGGGAGCATATCAACTTTAATATGGCAGATACTTAGAATCGCTTCAGCCTGTATAACAGGCCTAAAAATAAGAGTTGAAACTTGTTTAGCATCTATTTTTGTTAAAAGGTGGGAGAATTGTGCTATGATGTGGGCAAATATAAAACTATCTAAAGGAGGGATTTACATGCCGCATATTGTGTTTCGTGGAATTACTACTGAACAATTAAAACACATAAGCAAGCCATTAGTAGAAGAGCTCGCAGAGATTTGT
>NZ_JBNPJZ010000048.1:0-30200 GCF_050312695.1 Bacillus sp. AF62
AAAAAAAATGGTTAACTACATTCAATCCTGCTGAACTACGTAAGGTTACACCAAAATAAAAATACGCAGGGCGCTCTAGTTAGCGCTCTTTCATTTTGTCTAAAAGGAGAGATTTATATGTTAGAACAAATTACATTAGCGAACGGTGAAGAAGTGAAGGTAAATGTAAACTTAACAGCTTTAACGCTGTTCAAATTAGAAAAAGAGGGCGTTATTGGTAAGTCATTCTTAGGAACGTTATTAACCACTGGGGGTACTCAAAACATTGATTTATTAGATGCTTTCCGTGTTGTTTATGCAGCTTATCGTCAGGCTACGCCAAGTGAATACATGGGATTTGAAGAATTTATGGAACAATATGAAGTTAACATGACTGAAGCGTTCGAAATTTTTGGCGCTGTTCTAGGGAAACAAAAGGATAAAAACAAAATGGCGCAAGGTTTCCAGGATAAAGCGAAAAAAAAGGATTAAAACTTCCTAAATTCGAAATCGAGTGCGTCGTAGACCTATACAGTTTATACGTATTTATTTTTGAAATATCGGAAAAAACTTTCTGGCATTTACCTTTACGTGATGTGCAAAGAATAGCAGAAAACAAAAGTGCTTACGAAGGTTGGAAAGCTTACCTTCAAGAGAAGGAGGGTGAAAAATAGTGGCTGGACCTTCAAAAGAAACCGTTATAAAGTTTAGGGCTGATACAGCGGATTATAAAAAGAATTTGAATGATATAAACCGCGAAAATAGAGCCTTGAATCAAGAATTAAAGTTAACACAAACACAAATGAAGTTGACCGGATCAGAAGCCGATAAACACACAGCTTCTCTATCCACACTTGAGAAACAATACGAACTAGCTAAAAGGAAGACACAAGAAACAGCCCAATAATTACAAAGAGCAAAGCAAGTGTGGGGAGAAAACTCTACTGAAGTAAAAAAGCTCGAAGAAGCAATGAGAAAAGCTCAAATTGCGGAAGCTGAAATGTCAAATAAGATTCAATTGACGACACAAGCGTTAGATCGTGCTCGGCAAGCTGAAGCAGAAAGAAATAGTGAAGTAGGTAAGTCAAAACAGAAATTAAACGAATTGCAACAAGCTGAAGCGCAATTAGTAACAGAAACTAATAAACTGAAATCTGCTTTAGAACAGGAAAAAGTCGCGCTTGGTCACAGTATTTCCGAATCTGAAAAGTTAGAAATGCAGCAAAGGCATTTACAAGAAAAATTAGAAATGTCCGCGCGTTCTGTCAAGAATCTTGAACAACAATTAGAACATGCTAAAACAGCATATGGCGCAAACTCAACCGAAGTTAACAAATTAGAAACAAAGTTAAATGAAGCTAGAACAGCTGAAATGCGATTAAAAAATGAAGTTGAACAAACAAGTACATCGTTAAGAGAACAAGCTAACGTAGCTGAAAAAACAGGTAATAAGTTAAAGGAAGTAGGCGAAAAGACAAAAGAGATCGGCAAAAATTTAACTAGTACTGTAACGCCTGCAATAGCTGGTGTTATGGGCGTTACTGGTAAATGGGCAGCTGATTTTGACACTTCTACAAAACAAATTCAAGCATCTTTAGGTTTAACAGCTAAAGGTGCGGAGAATGTGGGGAAAGTAGCTGAAGATGTTTTCTTACATGGTTGGGGTGAAAATTTACGCGAAGTAGACAACGCCGTAATGAAAGTATGGCAAAATATGAAAGACGTTCCGTTAGATCAATTGCAACTAGTTACGGAAGGAGTTATGGCTTTATCTAAAACGTTTGATGTAGATTTGAGCGAAACGACTCGTGGCGCTTCTGCATTAATGACGCAATATGGAATGGACGGAACGCAAGCACTTGATGTTATCACAGCCGGGTTACAAGCTGGACTTGATAAATCTGGCGAGTTTACGGACAACTTAGCCGAATATACCCCATTATTCAAACAGGCGGGATTCACTTCTGGCGAGATGTTAAACATCCTAAAAAACGGGTTGGATGCAGGAGCTTATAATTTAGATTATGTAAATGACTTGGTAAAAGAGTTCGGAATCCGTGTACAAGACGGTTCTAAAGGTGTGTCGGATGCGTTCGGCGGTATGTCTAAAGAAACGCAAAACTTGTGGAAAGAATTCGAAGCTGGTAAACGTCCAGCTGCTGATGTATTCAAAGCTGTAATAAATGAATTAAAAGGAATGGACGATCAAGTAAAAGCTACACAGCTTGGTGTAGCTATATTTGGCGTGAAATTCGAAGATATAGGGAATAAAGGCGTTTATAGTCTTATGGATGTTAACGGAGAACTAGATAACACTGCCGGTAAAATGTCAGATGTTATAACGATTCAAGAGGAAGCATTCGGACAAAGAGCGCAAGCTTTATACCGTGAATTAAAGAAAGCGTTAGAACCTATAGGGAAGATTTTCTTAGAGCTAGCTGAACAAGCGTTGCCTGTTGTGAAAGAAGCGATTGATTCTTTATCTAAGGCATTTTCCGGTCTTTCTTCAGAAACTCAAAAAGTTATTGCTGTGGTAGCTCTAGTTGCTACCGCTCTTGGTCCGCTACTCATGATAATAGGTCCGTTGATATCCGGAATAGGCGCGATTATCGGAGTTATAACAACTGTAGTTGGTTGGCTTACAACTTTCGGTGGAGCAATTGCAACGGTAGTTACTGCAATAGCCACATTTGTCGGAGCGCCTGTAGCTTTAGTCGTAGCAGCAATCGCGGCAATAATAGCGGCTGTAGTAGCTGTAATAGCCATATTCAATAATTGGGGTGGCATAACAGATTGGTTAAAAGAAAAGTGGAATGACTTCGCGACTTGGATGTCTGAATTATGGGATGGAATTGCTGAAGGAGCGTCAGAAGGTTGGGATTCTTTAAGTAAAACTGTATCTGAAAGCTGGGATTCAATAGTTGAATACTTCAGTCGGAAGTGGGAAGAATTCAAAACTGGTTGGTCTGATTTTTGGACTCAGTTTGGCGAGATAGCAAAATCACTTTGGACAGGAATAAGTGACTGGTTCTCTGGTATTTGGGACGAATTTACTCAAGTTTGTTCTGATGCATGGGAAGGCGTCAAAGAAGGGTTTTCTTCTTTCTGGGAAGGATTAAAAGAAATCGCACAAACCGCTTGGGATATCCTTTTTGGAATACTGACATTCCCACTTCAATTGTTAGTAACAGCATTCATTTTAGGTTGGGAATTAATAAAAGAACCTGTCCTTGCATTTTGGGAATGGATGAAAGGTTATATCAAAGAAGCATGGGATGTTATTTCTTCCACATTCAATGAATATAAAGATATTTTAATTGGAATTGTAACCGAAAATTGGAACGCAATAACTGAATTCACATCTTCAGTTTGGGAAGGTATAAAAAACATACTACGTGATACGTGGCAATGGATAAAAGATACTGTAGAGTCTTTCATCGGACCTATTAGAGACACCATTAAAAATAACTGGGATACAATTTCTAGCGTAACGTCTGAAGTTTGGAATAAGGTTTCAACGTACATTTCAGATAAATGGAACGAAATTTCTAGTAAAACAAGTGAAAAAGTATCAGACGTGAAACAAAAAGCAACGGATGGTTGGAATTCGGTCAGTGACGCTACTTCTCAAAAATGGGAAGAAATAAAAACAAAAGTCAGCGACGCTTGGGATCGAATTTCTTCTAAAACGAGCGATAAAGCTAGTGATGTAAAAGGTAAGGTTCAAAATAACTGGGACACGATCAGCTCGGTTACGGAGCAAGTTTGGGGACGGGTAAAAGACAGGGTTGGAGACGCCTGGGATAATATGTCTTCCAAAACATCTAGCATCACGAATAGAATCAAAGGTTATGTGGAAGACAACTGGGATTCTATTTCTGACACACTTACTTCTGTATACAGACCGATTCAAAACGCGATCGACTACTTCTATGATTTATACAAAGGGGTTTCTAAATGGTTAGACAAAGTAGTCGGAAAAGTTCGCGATGCATGGAATTCAGCTGGAGATATGTTAGGGAAATTAAATCCATTTAGCTCATTCAGCATAAGTGTGGATGACAGTACCGAAAGGCCGTCGTTAGTACCTCGTAGTTTCGCCGTTCCCGTTTTCGCATCACCAATGGAACCGATGATGGCATTTGCACCTACAACGTTCGCGAGTGGTGGGATTCTAGGAGATGCAATGTCAAAAGTCAACGGTATTCTAAGCGGTGGCGGAATGCTTTCAGGTCTACCTAGTTTAGCTGGAAACGCACTTGCTGGTAAGGGTGGAATGAACGTTATTCATAATCAACCACAACAAATCACAAATGAAGTTACTTTCCACACGACTGTTCGAAATGAAAATGATTTAAATAAGATGTTCGAAAAAGCGGATGATTGGTTTGCACAAAAAGGACGTAACTTACATATGGGAATAGGGAGGAATTGATTTGCTAGATATTGGAATTGATACGGAATTAGCGAGTGACTATCGAATATGTATGGTAGATCGTCCTGTTATTCCAACTGCAAAACAAAAAGTGGAACACATAGAAGTACCAGGGCGGCATGGTTCGTTAACAAAAAAAGGGGCGTTTGAAGACGTCCCTTTAAAAATGAAGTTTAATTTATTAGAAGATGAAACTATAAAACCTTTAATCCGTCGCATCAAGGCATGGTTCCTAAATGGCGAAACATTGTATTTCACTGATGATGAAGTATACCGAAAAATTAAATCTGTTGAAATTGGTGATATTGCAAATGAAATCGAAGAGTACGGAGAGTTTGAAGTGGCATTTACACTGGATCCATTTGAATATGTCGCAACCGTCCCGCTGGTATTGACAAAACCAGCGAGCATTTTAAATTTTGGAACGGTTGAAGCTTCTCCGAAAGTAGAGATTCATGGGAATGGGGATGTCAGGATGATGGTGAATGATGTTGCATTCCAAATAAAAGGAGTGGAACATGCTGTCATCGTGGATTCTGAATTATTAGAAGCGTATGCAGGAACGACACCCATGAATCCCAACATGATAGGAGAGTTTCCACTTTTCAAAGTTGGAGAAAATACCCTTACCTGGACGGGCGCAGTGACGAAACTTATCATCGAACCGAGGTGGCGTTATGTATGATTACACTGTATAAACCAGATGAAACTGATTTTACGCATAACGGAATTGGTGTTCTAGACAAACATATCTATCATGCAGCTGTTGAGGAAGAACTCAACGGTTTATTTGCATTTACGTTTAGCTATCCGTTGTTTGCTCCATATGGAACGAAGATTGACGGAATGAGCATCATCAAGGCACCCACTCCTGATGGAGAACAGCTATTTCGAGTTGTTACTCCTAAAGTCAGTATGGGTGAGATGACAGCGCAATGTTATCACATCTTTTACGATTTAACAGAAAATCTGATTGAAGATATTTTTGTTGAATCGACAAATGGCAATGGAGCTATGAATCGAATGTCAACAGGCTGCCAATATAAGCATCCTTTTACTTTTTATTCGGATATTCCTACTATTGCAAGTGCACGCATGGTTCGTAAAAATCCTGTGGAAGCATTATTGGATTCTAGTCAAGATCATTCATTTGTTAATCGTTGGGGCGGGGAATTAAAACGAGATAATTTTGACGTAAAAATGCTCCAAAATCGTGGGATGGATCGCGGGGTAGTGATTCGTCATAAGAAAAATTTATTAGGATATGAAGGGAATGTAGATTGGAAAAGCCCAGTCACTAGGATTATGCCGCAGGGATTTGATGGGTTGTTTCTTCCGGAAAAATATGTAGATAGTCCAAATATGAATAAATACCCGCATCCTAAAATTAGGGTGGTGGAATGTAAAGACATAAAGGCTGCCGTTGGAGAGCACGCAAACAAAGCGGATGCAGTTCCTTTAGAAGAAGCCTACAGGCGCTTGCGTCAAGCCGCTAAGGACATGTTCACAATCCAAAAAATAGATCAACCAAAAGCTACATACAAAGTGGAATTTCAAGAACTATCCCAAACAGAAGAATATAAGGATTATAAGCATTTACAACGTGTGTATATGGCAGATACCGTTACAGTTATACATGAAGAAAATGGGGTTGCTATCAAAGCGAAGGTAATTGCTTATAAATATGACCCCATAAAAAAAGAGTATTTGGACATAATGATCGGTAACTTCAAAGAATCCTTTACAGATGTTTCCCGTAAGGTGGACCTGGTACAAGAAGAAGTATCAAATATGCCAAGTTCTATTTTGGATGCAGCAAAAGCAAATGCTACAAGCCTTATAAATTCAGGGTTTGGAGGACATGTCCGTATGTATCCGGATCGGATTTTAATGATGGATACGAAAGATGAAAAGAGTGCGAAAAAGGTTTGGCAATGGAACTTGAATGGATTAGGGTATTCTTCCACAGGTGTGAATGGACCATATGGAACGGCCATTACAAGTGACGGAAGAATTGTTGCGGATTTTATTACGGCGGGAACGCTCAGTGGAAATCTAGTGCAAGGTGGAGAAATAACAGGTTCAACTTTGAAAACATCGAATTCCGCTAATTTTGTAAACATCTCTAAACAATTCATTCGTCTGTATGAATCTTCGAAAGTACGAGCCTTTATTGGATATTATAAAAATAGTAGAAATGAGATACAGCCCACTTTTATTCTAGGTGGTGATTCAGATCAAACAGGTGCAAGCGGCGCCATCATGTTGTATCAATTCTCAGATATAAGTGTGAAGTCTGGTGGAATTGGAATGACAAAAGGACTCGATGGCAATGGATACTTGAATGCAGCTTCTTTATACTTTTCACAAACGGGGAATGCAATACTCGATGCTGATAAAATGATTGTCCTAGATGCTCAAAGTGAAATGAGGTTTAAAGTCAAAGATCAGTTCCGCTTTTATCGAAATGATAATTGGATTGCAAGTATCGGGGTTGCATCTGGAGGGGATACAGATATTATGCTCCCAAATGCGATCATACGAAATTCGAGTTGGGACAATGGGTATATCCAAGTGAAAACCGCTCTTGGGACATATTATCAAGGCGTAATTGCGTCAGACTTCAAAGTTTCTTCAAAAGAAACCTATAAAACCAATATCCGTCCTGTTGCATTCAGCGCACTTGAAAAGGTAATGTCTTGGGACATTAAACAGTATAATCTGAAAACGGACATTCCAAAACTCTATGAAATGCGTATGAATCGCAAAGAAGGAGAACCGACAATTACTACAGATGCAATTCCTGCGCATTATGGTTTAGTTATTCCAAAAGAAGCAGAAGAAAATGGTGTTAGCTTATATGGGATGATTTCGCAGACTGTTAAAGCATTTCAGGAGTATGTAACCCAAACAGATGCTAGAATCGAAGAATTAGAGCCGATAAAGCCGAAAGGAAATATAAAGCACAGGAACAAAGTAAAACGTCAAAGAAGACCGCCTAGACGCGCGAAAAGGAATAGGTAGAGAGAGGTGTAGTCATGCGAAATGAGGAAATGACGATAGATGTAGCAGATCCTGTGTTTACAAAAATAATTCGTTCGAGACAAAATGATAAAAACGGCTTGAAGATGACTGTATATGTAAGAGAAAAAGGGCAAATTATTGATTTAACAGGGTATGCAGTGAAGTACGAAGCGATGAATCAAATTGGACAGTTCGTTCGAGATGATGCCCAAATAGTTGATGCAAAGAATGGTGTATTTTCATATACGCTGTCCTCGCAAGCTGTTTCCACATCGGATGATTGGACAGCTTATTTTGTGATGGAAAAAAGTATAGAACGAATGAGTACACCAGACATTCGGATTATAGTAAGACGGGATGTAAAAGAAGGAAAGATTAAAATAGAAAACTATATTTCAGAGTTCGATGGGGCGATGGAACGGGTAAAAGGATATCGAAAAGAAATCGATGAAGCGAATCAGAAGATTGCAGCGCTTACGCCTTATATTCAAAAGAAGGTGGAGGAAACAGATACGAAATGTAAAGGGGTAACGGAATGGATTCAAACGCGTGTAGATAGCGTTAACAAACAAATAGATGCGATGGAGATTGTGAAGAAAGCGGGCGATACCATAACGGGGTTGCTGGAATATAAGAGCGATCATGCCATTGTATTAGGCAGTCGTTCTTATAAGACGGTTATTCATAAGGGTGCGCAAGGAGAGCTGATATTCGCCCCGTCTACAAAAGAACATGGGGATACTTGGGATTGGAATAAAGCTGTTAAAATTATGCCAGACGGAATAATCAAACAAGCAACTGATACAGGTTGGATTAACCTTCCTACAACCGGGGTAGAGAATGTAACAGATAGGATTTTGAAATATAAGAGAAGTGGTGAAAACATTAGTGTGATTGGTTCCATCCGAAATGCGCAAAATGCAACAGTATTTGCTACACTTCCAGTTGGATGTAGACCTGTTCAAGACATTGCGGTTCCAGCTATTATGATAACTGGAGGAGTGAATACAAACTTTTGTGAAGTTACAGTAAAAAAAGATGGTGGGATTTTCGTGAATGGTGTTCAAAGTGGCAATACCATTCATATTGCGCTGACGTTTACACTGTAAATGTAGTTTGTTAAAAAGAGGGACAACACTGTCTCTCTTTTTTTATAGATGAGGAGTTGAAAAACATGACAATTGAAATAGGCGTGTTGATTGCGTTATTATCACTCGCCATCAGCTATTTTGGTTATGCACTGAATAAATCTAAATCCATCAAAGCAGATGGACAACAAAGTGCAGAGGTCAAAGCAGAACTGGGATATATCCGAAAAGGTGTGGATGATATCCGGATTGATTTAAAGGCAAGTGAAAAACAAATGGTAGCACTTGGGGAACGCGTGACAAGAGTAGAAGAAAGCACGAAACAAGCGCATAAACGCTTGGATACAATCGAAAAGGAGAATGATTAGACATGACAAAAGAACATATCCGAAAACGATTACGTAACTGGAAAACATGGGTGGCACTCGCCTCCCTCTTGGGATTCATTTGTGCGAAGGCAGGATTACTAGAAATGAAGAGTTTTATTGATGAGGTACTACCCTATTTTTTCACACTTGGTGTCGCTTTAGGAATCTGGAGTGACCACGAAGGCACAGTACAAACAGACAAATAAAAAAACAAAGAGAACGCATCGCCAATCGGTGGTGCGTTTTTCTATGGGAGGAGAAAGAAACATGAAACAATTACTGGGGATAGTTACAACAGTATGTATCGTATTTTCGCTGTCTACAAGTGTTTTTGCCGATAGAATCCTTTTGATACCTGATTTGCCGAAAACGTCATACAGGGGCGGTGTAGGATTATATGAAGGAGTCGTTGCCCACAGTACGGCAACACCAGAAGCGCCAGCCATTAATATTCAACGTTATGAAACTCGTACCTGGAGAAATGCATTCGTTCATTACGCAGTGGATTGGAATGAAGCGATTCAAATTGCAGATACAAAATACATTGCTTATGGAGCTGGACCAGGAGCAAATAAAAGATTTGTTCATGTAGAGTTATGTGAGACAACAAATTACGAGAAATTTAAGCGCAGTTATGAAAAATATGTGAAATTACTTGCAAAAATATTAAAAGATAACAATCTATCTGTAGAAAAAGGATTGTGGACTCACTATGATGTGACAAAGTACCTCGGCGGTACAGACCATGAAGATCCACTGGATTATTTACAGCGTCATGGCGTGTCAGAAGCGCAATTTCGTGCTGATGTGCAACGAGCATACAATCATTCTAGTGTGGAAGTACCATCTAAATCAGCAGAAGTCAGGACGGCTGTAACGGATGGTATTGCTTATATGGAAGGCTACAATGTGAATTTACGTAAAGGACCAGGTACAAGCTATTCTAAAATTCGTCAGTTAAACAAACCAGAAGCTTATGTTGTATGGGGTGAAAAAGATGGTTGGTTAAACCTCGGTGGAGAGCAATGGATTAAATATAATCCGTCTTATGTGAAGTTTAGTAAGAAAAGTACAGTAGATTCTTCCATTATAAGGAAGAGTGTAATCTCTAAAGTTAATAATCTACGATTCTATTATTCGTCGTCATGGCAGGATGACGCTGTGGCGGGTATGTTGGATGTTGGGGAAGGATTTGTGATGGATAAGAAAATAATTGTGAATGGATCTCCGCAATTTAAAGTGCACAATTCGAAAGGTCGTGTATATTATGTAACGGCACATGAGGGGTATGTATATTTGACGAAGTAAGTTGAGTTTTTTATACAGGTGTTGTAAATAGAACAGGAAAAAACACACGTTGGTCACCCTTGCCATACGTGTGTTTTTTCTATCAATGAAAAGCAGGAGTTATATGACATACTGTAGTATATGCGCGGAAACATATAATTGTGCCTATTGTTAGAATTTATTTAGAAATGTAATAAAAAGTTTGTATGACATTATTGCTTGTTTCCGCATCCACATCCTTTTCTTTTCGTATAACCAGATAAGGCAGGAGGAGTAGCGGATTGAGATTGTGAGGAAAGCTGAGGGTGAATGACTTTTGATTTTTTCTGCATAGAAATCTCTCCTTTCGTTGGATGAAAATACAGATAGAAGAAAACCAAACAAGGAAAGGAAATAGAATATTCCTCACTTGTTTGGTTTTTGCTTTTATAGTTGGCCAAATGGCCCCATTGTAACTAAATGTGTTGTGTTGGAGTCATCAGGTACTTCTTCCAATACAATACTTTGGAGAAGGAAATTCTCATTATCTGCTTGCACGGTAATCTCTATCGTTCCAGCATCTAAATAGACAGGAGTTGTTATTGGTTCAAGTACATCAGGTGTGAAGCGCACTATCTCTAACTCCTCTTCTCCATGTTGAACGGTAATTGTTCCACTTCCTTGTGCAGAGACAGTCAGCTTATATTCTTTCTCATCATTCCAGTCAGTCAGCTCGACCGTTTGCGTGATACTCGTATATGGATCTCCGAATAGCAAGCCTTTTGCGCTACGAGTAAGTGTACCTGTAGAAGTCCAATCTTTTGTATAGTCGATCATCTGATTTGTAAAATCACCACTATGAATGAGATTACGTGTTTCTACTTGTTCATACGCACGCATCAAGGCATCGTTTAGTTGTTGTTGTAAAGAGAAATATTCACCTTCACGATCTGTCATAAACCAATGCGTTTGTTCCCCTAAGTCTGGTACCACAATAGAAGTAATATCTTGATAGGTGATGCTTGGAAGAATCATGCCATTCCAATCTTTATTTTGATATAATGCATTAATCGCATCAATGACAGGCTGTACTTGATGTTGGAGTGCTTGTTGACGTTTATTCCATGCTTTGTTCCATTTCGCTTCTTTTCGCTGTGCTTTTTGGATCTCTCTGTCTGTTAATGGACGTTCTTCTCGAACTTCAATATGGCTGATTGTAGCAAATCCATTTGGTTGCATAATGCGGAACCCGACTTCAATCCCTGGCTTTTTTTCCAGTTGTAATGCTCCCACATCAATGCTGTAGTGGAAGAAATGAGAGTCTCTTGTTTCTCCTTGACACGGTGGACAAGGATTCGCTTGACAACATGTCACAGTATCATCCGAAGAAATTGGTAACAGCTCTTCATATGGAACATGGAGTATCTTGTGAATTTCTTTTCCATAACGAGAAACAACTACTTCTAATTCATCACCTTGCGCAATAAAACCATAGATCGTATATCTTGTATTGGCTTTTAATTTAGATTCATCTATTTTTTGATACGTATAAGATGGATACATGGTTGGCGGTGGTAATAATAGATAATCTCCTGTTGAAGAATCTACTCGTGTCACGTTAGGCCCGAGTAACCAACCATGATTCATTTCAAAGTCGCCTCCAACCAGCAGATTGCGGGATCTAATGAATTGTTTTGCTTTATTGAGTAATTGGCGTAATGCTTTCTTTTCTACTCCGAATTTTTCATCGGATAAGGCATTGACTTTCATTGTGATTTGATCAAGTAAATAATCAGATACAGTATCAGCTAACTCTGTTTGAGAGGCATTGAATAAACGATGGACTTGCGCTGTGATTCGGTTTAAGTCTTCTAATGATATAAAAGAATTGGACTTTCCTGATACATTTCCTGATATCTGTGCGTCAAAATTTACAGCATGGTCATGGTGAATCTCTAATTGTATTGCATCAAACCCTCCAGCTACAGTTTTCTGGATATTTACCGGGAGGGTTGATGGCTTAGTAATTGCCCCACTACCTAAAGGCACCGTTTCAACCACACTGCGATTTTTTAAAAGATTTATAGCAGCGGTGTATTGAATATTTACAAAAGGATTAAAAGTAATGGATCCGGTTAAGTTTGTTGTAAATGCTATACTATGAGATGGGTTATCCCAAATGTTTCTAACGTCTATCAGTGGTAAAGGATCACTCCAATTATCGAGATTGGGGTCACCCATGAGCAAATCTCCTGTTATTTGGTAATTAATGGGTTGCCCCGAATCTGGAACAGGGGGGGCTGCAACAGGAACAAATTCAATACGATCTAAAAAGAGATCGGCATTACTATTATTTTGAATATATATTGTAGATTTTCCTGAAACAATGGAAGTCTTATCTGTTAATTTTTGTAAAAAATATTTCCCATTGTTACCTTGAATCGCTACACCTCTAGCATTTTCCGTATTCTTAAGCGTTTGCTCACCACGGTTTAGATCTCCATTAGGTGTTTCAACATGGAAAAAAATTGTAATATCTGATTTGCTTGCATATCGAACACGAATTTGATAGTTTTGAGAGGTTAGATTGGTAATTGGTAATGCTAATATTTGAGATTGCGTTAATTTGACAGCTGCTGCACTATTAATTGGTTCGAATACTTTTGTTAAAGGATCTGTCGTCAGATTTAAAGTTCCTTTTTCCGCAGGAAATCCTTGAATCGTTGCGTCTACAGTGCCATCGTCATTGGGTTGCCCTATTATATTTTGAGGGTATAGATTATAGTCAACCAGTGTATAAAGAAATCCCATTCTGCCACTAGCATCTGCAAGCTTACCGTTAGCGTTGTCAGCTTTTACTCCATAAACAGCTTGAATTTTTTGGTTATTAAAGGTAGTATTCAATGAAGTACCGCCATACTGAGGAGTATAGGTTAACGGAATACATCCTGCAATCGCATTTCCATCAACCTCAAGATCCGTATAAGCTAGGTATTGAGATTCTTGAGATCGCATATTCATATATCTTAGTTGAGTAGGATTTGAACGAGTAAGTTCACTACAACCACCTGTTGGAGGAGAGCTTTGAAGCGAATAACATTTGTTAATATAGCCGGGATAGTATGCATTGTGATCATAACTACTACCATCCCAAGTTTGAAAATACTCTGTACTCTGGTAGTTTTTATATGTGGCAAAAAAATTACTTACATAACAATCTCTTATTGAAGTACGTTGAGAATTTCCTTGGGTCATAAAATTTGCTGCATTTAATTGAAATCCTTCATAAAAATAATTGAAAATATCATTTCCAGGTACTTTTCCACCATAGATATTATATAGCTGAAAGTGAAGATCATTATATTGTCCGCCTTTATAATTCGGTTCATCATCAATTCCATTATCTTTCTTTTTCATTTCTACTGGTCCAATCAGATCCCCAAATGCCATACGAGTTTGATCTGTATCCAATCCTGCAGCATAGTCATCTGGGTATAAAGAAGGCCACATTGCTACCATATCAAATACTTGTGTTATCATTACTCGATTATATCGAATATATGCATTCAGGTTTCTTTTTGTATTACTTTGAGTTGCATAGTCTGTTGAGTATTTTTTATAAATTTCAGATGCAGTCTGTGAATACTCATTGATATTTCTTTGTAAAGCAGCTTTTGTACTATTGATATATCCTTCATCATAAGAAATATTTTTCCACTTTTCCATGAATTGAATAAATCCTTGATATACAGATAAGTGTAAAGTTGCAACTGTTACATACATTGGTAAAGTATACATAATAGTCTGACGGGCTCTGTCTGGATCTGACGATAGTCCAGAAGGATTTGCAAAGAAAGCTAAGTTGGCTTCAAACTGTGTGCTCGTATCTTTAAAAGATACTGTAACATTATCTAAATCTTTTGCTGAAGGTGTACAAGGAGGGTTTGAACATTGAGCTAATCTAGAACCAGGTGTTTGTCCCTGCCCAACTGCTATTTGTATTTGTTCTTGGAAAGTACCTACAACCCTTCCTAAACCTGTAACTATATTATTTAGATCATTAAGTGAAAATGCTTCTAGTTTTGCATCTATCATTTTTTCTACTTGTTCCATAATCATTTGAAAAAAAGCGGATTCTTTGTTTTGTCCTGAGGTACCACCAAATAGATAGGGGAAAATAAAATCTATTAATCCACTAGCAATCGGAACAATGAAATCTCCACCGGGAGCTAATTTTGCAAAAGATAGAAGTGCTTTTGCGAAGGATGCATAATCTAGCTGTCCACCTTTAACTAACCCAATACCTTGGTTAAGGACATTTTCGAATGGTTGTCGGTATCCCGTTTTCTCGAAATCCCCCCATCCACCTTTTAATTCTTCAAAAAATGCTTTAAAGGCATCCCAATATTCCCCTGTTTCTAGTGGGGGAACTACTAAAACATTATGCGGTACTGGTGAGTACAAATCTGATAAAGTTGCCATTTCATCCATCCTTTACTAAGAAATTTTTAATCTAAAATCTGTCTAAAATCTATGGTGTAATCTGCACAAAAAAGAGGTTTCCTATGATCCACGATTATGCAAGTAATATTTCCCACGAACAGTTAGAACCTGTTTAGAATTTATGGTATAATCTGTACAAAAAAGGATATTTTCTATGATACATAATTATACAAGTAACGTTTCGCGTGAACAGTTTGAACTCATTCGAGAAGATTTGGAAAACGCACGAAAAAGGACACGTCCACGCACAGTTGATTTATATGAGGTGTTCTGCGGTGCACTATACGTGCTTACCACAGGCTGCCAATGGCGCAATCTACCAAGTGATTTCCCAAACTGGCAAACGGTATATTTCTACTATCAGATTTGGCGAAAAACAAACGAGAATGGCATAAGTCTTCTCGAAAAAGTGCATAAAAAAATTGGTCGAAACCTATCGTGAGCAAGATGGTCGAAAAAATCAGACAAGCTTCTGCATCGTAGATGCACAAAGCGTGAAAAATACATGGATAGCGAGTGAAAAAGGCTACGATGCCGGAAAGAAAGTCTCAGGAATCAAACGACATATCGCTGTAGACAGCGGTGGTCTCCTTCATGCTATTATGGATTATTCACGTAATCGCTCTTTTTTTGTTATTGAAACCAAAGCCCTAATCAATATACGTAACGGACTGGTCTTTAATTCCAATTTTAATTTGAAAAATAAAAAACGATTTGTTTGCCCATAGTAGATTAGGATTTTTTAAGTAATGGGAGGATGAAAAGAATAATTTAGTTTCATGTGGAACAAAGCACCAAATGAATGGCTGCATATAAGTTTATCCCTCAATCATTCCGCCTAAAGATCTCTATATTATCCCCATGAAAATGTACAGAAGAAGCATTCGCTAGTAAAATGATTTTTTTTGCAGCCTTCTTCGCAATGTTTCGTGCGTTTTTGAAAAACTCATTAATTAACTTTGAATCAAAAGCAGTTTGTAACTCCATACACATAGATGGTGGCACACGGTAATCCATATCATCTAAATTATGTTGAAAAAATTGCGAAACGTCCTCTTTACGTATATATAGATATTTAATACAATCCCATTTCATCAGCTTCTTCTTTCGATATTTTGTAATACACATCTGGAACTAGAGAATAGTCTATTGTACTTGTGGATGTATTGGCTGTAACCGCCTTTTTTTCCTCCTCCACAAGCCAATTATACCAAAGTACTTTGACAGGTGGTTTTGTCGCTGCAGAATGACTTATGCTAGCTTTTTTAGATGCTTTAGAGACTTTGATATTATCTGAATAAACACGAGAAAATAAGGCTTGTACACTGTCTGTAAGAGTACCATTGTTTTTTAGGAATCTATCAATCTTACTTAGCGCATTGAACGCAAGATAAAATAGCCTTTTATCACAATTGCTACCCACACGTAATCCAATAATCGATGCGTTTGCTTTTAAAGTAGGATGATACGTTCCACCTTTGATTGTATGGTACATCATTTCTTGGTATTCATTCACGTAGTAAGTGTGAATTCTTTCAAATTCTTTTTGGGCATCGTTTTGTGATTCTTCAAATTCGCTTTCAATTGATTCTATTAGGGATGCTATATCATTATTTTTTTCTTGTTTTACAGTATGTAAAGAGTTACTAGAGTTATTATAGTTAGAACTTGTTTTTTCGGTCTCTAGACTTACAGCCTCAAGGGGTTCATGATTTTTCTGTTCGGCAACCTGCTTGGCATGTAGTTCGGCAATTTGGCCGGTATCTAGGTAAAATACCTCTTTCATGATTATTGTGAAATTAGGATGCGTTTTTAATACAAATACATATTTATTCTTACCATCCGCTAATCCAGCGACCAAGATTTCACCTGTTTGTTTTAATGCACGAACAGTATCAGTCACAGTTCTTACAGAACAGTCCGCTTTACTTGCTAATGTCTCAGCAGAAATCTTGCATATACCATTTCCTGAGAGCATGTAAACAATATGATCCATTACACCTTTCCGCTTAGATTGAGAAGGAAATAAACTTTCGAAGCTTTGATTCGTATCATCGACACGTTTTCTCATAGTATCCATAATCTCATATTTCTTTTGCGTGCTTAAACGATTTCGTTGCATATATTTTTGAACATCTGCATTATAGGCAGTCAGTTTTTTCATAAGGGCTCGTCTCCTCCGAAAACAAAAAAGCAACAGTATGCCACAAAATGTAAGCAAACTGTTGCGAGGAGACTCTTATGTACGGTAAAATGGGGTACATAAAGAGTTACAGCAAGTGTTTGCCTAGTTGTGATAGGCGGACGGTATAAAGGGTGTTGACGCACTCTTTATACACGCTGTGCTCTTTTATTTTTTGTTAGTTTTATTTTGAAGTTTTGAGGTAACAAATTGGTCACAAACAACCGGAAAAGTGTTGCCATTTATAATCTTTGATATAGTACAAAACTGCGTAATATAGCCATTTTGTGCAGTTTTAAGAAATTAAAGTTTTATACATAATAGATGGTCACAGTGTTTCTTACTTTACAGAAGAATTTGCAATGAATGATATTGCCTCCAAAGATGAACGTGTCATACGAGCGTTAAATGAAACTTTAAATTTAGAGCGGTATCCTGACAAAGTTAAAAACTTGTCAGATGAGATGTATTGCATATGTCTGTATGCTGATGAAGCAGAAGCTCAAAAATTCATTGAAAGATATCCAGCACTTACGTTTGACCGTTTTCATGGTTACGTTATGAATGTATTGGAAGATAGTAAAGTATCGAAGCTAACTGCAATTCAAAAAGTATTGGAACATTTAAATATTAGTAAATCAGAAGCCATTGCTTTTGGTGATGGTGGAAATGATATTGAGATGTTGCAGTATGTAGGATTAGGAGTTGCGATGGGAAATGGTGGAGAGGAGTTGAAGAGAAGGGCTGATTTCGTTACAACGAAGGCGAGTGAAGGCGGAATTTCTTATGCCTTAAAGAAGTTGCACATTATTTAAAACTGATAGCTAGTCAGTGTGAAAAATCCTGTTTTAATAATAGGATTTTTTTGTTCAACAATGTGCTTGCAATAAAAGGAAAAATATGAGTATAATGAGAAAGTAATTAGGTAAGCTAATTATTTAATGAGAAAGGAGAGTGAAGATGAATGGATTCAAGAAAAGATTCTCTTCCTTTAGGGATTGAGCCGTACGCAGAGTTAATCAAAAAGACAGCATCAGCGGAAACGGATCCAATCGCAGCAAAACTTGGTTTGTTAATGTTATGGACGTCTGATAATGTTCTTGATGCGGTTGACGTAGATTTAGCTCCGCTTGGTATTTCAGAGAGTAAATTAGATTTTTTACTATTGTTTATTTTGCGTGAAATGGAAGCGAATGGGGAAGAGGTGAACATGAGTCCTTCGGATATTGCGAGTCGATTAGGGATTACACGTGCTTCTGTCACTGGCTTATTAGATTGGATGGAGAAACGAGAGTTAATCGTAAGATTCCACCATTCTGAAGATCGAAGAAGATTAAAGGTGAAAATTACTCCGAAAGGAAAAGAACTAGTTACACATTCTTTACCAACTTTTTGGTTATCTTGCGCTTCGTTAGTTGATGGCTTTAATCAAGAAGAGCGTCAAGTTTTAGAAAAGCTATTAAATAAAATGCAAACAACTATGCAGGTGAAATTAGGAGAAGGTAGGTAAATAAGTTGATTATGAAGATCAACTTATTTATTTGGACATATAATTAGCTTACCTTATTATATGCTTAACTAACTTTATGAACGGTGATAATTTTTGCTATGTAATTAAAATAAATAAGAGTTAAAGGAATGCTATTTTAGTAATTTAGAGAGTTTAAACTAATAAAAACAAATCGTAATAAGGGAGAGAGTTTATGATGGAAATAGGAAAGGAAGTAAATAGTGAAAAGAATTATACAATAATGACAGCAGTATTATGTTGGTCAGGTATGGTAGTTATGTCTAGCCTATATGTAACAATACCTTTAATCTCTCTATTTTCAAACATTTTTAATACGTCATTAGCACAATCGGCAGCTACAGGAAGTATATTTTCTGTTGGCTTTGCTATAGGGTGTTTGTTATTTGGGGCAATTTCTGATAAATATGGACGAAAAAAAGTGATTTTTATTGGATTGCTTGCACTGTCGATTGTTTCTTTTTGCTTAGGGTTTGTAGATAGTTTATTTTGGCTTGTTATTTTTAGAGGTATACAAGGGATAGCAGCAGCTACATTTTCTCCAGTAGCGCTAGCCTACGTTGTAGAAATGTTCCCAGTAGAAAGAAGGGTTACAACAATAGGATTTGTTAGTACTGGTTTTTTAGTAGCTGGAATTGTAGGGCAGGTAATAAGTACTGCTGTTAGTCAGCATTTTGGATGGCATATGGTTTTCTTTCTTCTTAGCATTGTCTATATAAGTACTGCTATATGGGTTTATTATTCTCTTCCGAAAGGAGAGACGTCTCAATCCTATACTGATATTTTGGGGCCAATTAAACAGATGGGTAAAGTTTTTACAAATAAAAGCTTAGTATTAAGCTATATAATTGCATTTGTTTTATTAATGGCTTTTGTTAATATGTATACTGTTTTAGGGAATTATTTGAGCTCTCCTACTTACAATTTAACTGCAGAACAAATTCTTTATTTTCGCTTAGCGGGGCTATTTGGTATGTTGCTGTCACCGCTTGCAGGTCGTTTAACGAAGAGGTTTGAAGTAAGAAAAGTTCTTCAGGGAGGATTGTTGATCGCTATTTTTAGTATAAGTTCAATGGGCTTTGTTTCGTATCTATCTCTACTTGTAATGATGAGTGTCTGTTTTGTAATAGGTATTGCTATATCCGTTCCGTCTTTAGTTTCTCTTGTAGGTCAATTAGGAGGGAAAGCGAGGGGAATAGCAGTATCTATTTATACTTTTATTTTATTTTTAGGTACTAGTATAGGACCTATTATTTCTATTTATCTAATGAAAATAGGAGGGTATGCTCAAACATTTATTTTATTAGGAATGCTACTTTTTATTGGTTTTGTAGCTTCTCTATTTATAATTAATGAATAAGTGGAAAATCACTCAAATAAAGGAATGCGAGGATCTTTCATATGCTCACATAATAAAAGATGAATTTGTCCACGATGATGATAAAAGTGTGCAACGATTTCAAGTAACCATTCAAAGCGCGAATAAGAAATACCCCAATAGGCAGTCATAACTTCTGCTAATTCTATTTGGGAGTAGGAAAGAAATGTTTTGGAGAGAAGGTTGTATCCTTCAATCATCGTTTGTTGCATTTGAGCAACTGTTACGGGCGTATGTTCTATATAAAAGGTATGTAATTCTTTTTCTGGAATACCATTTAAAATGAGCAAATCAGCATGACAAATAAGAGAAAGATGTGTACACATTTCAAATAATGATCGTTTTGAGTGAATCGGTTGTATTTTTAAATCGTTTTCACTATATTGGTTAAGCATATAAATAGAAGTATCAATAGCAACTTTTAGTTGATGTAATGCAGATTGAACAAACATTGTAATTCTCCTCGTCTCCGTATATAATAGTTTCTTGAGGATATTATATCATACTCAAAATTCCGAAAATTCTAGTAGTTTGACTAGCATAATGAAAAGTATTATATTGTAAAAGGTCATATGAAACGTGAAATAGAATGGAATGCAATTATTGAGTTAGGAGTTAGACCAATGAGTTTGAAATATGGAAGAGATACAATTGTAGAAATTGACTTAAATGCTGTAAAACATAATGTAAAAGAATTTAAAAAACATGTAAATGATGAAGAAATTAAGATGATGGCTGCTGTAAAAGCGAATGGGTATGGCCATGGGGCAGTTGAAGTTGCCAAAGCTGCAATTGAAGCTGGAATAAATCAACTTGCAGTTGCATTTGTAGATGAAGCAATAGAATTAAGAGAAGCAGGAATTACTGTGCCGATTTTAATTTTAGGATACACACCAGTAGCGGCTGTAGAAGATGTAATTCAATATGACGTTATGATGACTGTTTATAGAGTAGAAGATTTACATGGTATAAATGAAATTGCAAACCGTCTTCAAAAGAAAGTACAAATTCAAGTGAAAATTGATACAGGAATGAGTCGTATCGGTTTACAAGAAGAAGAAGTTAAACCATTTTTAGAAGAATTAAACCGTATGGAGTATATAGAAGTAGTAGGGATATTTACGCATTACTCTACGGCAGATGAAATCGATAAATCATATACGAATATGCAAACAAGTTTATTTGAAAAAGCTGTTAATACAGCGAAAGAATTAGGAATTCAAATACCATATATTCATAGTTCAAATAGTGCAGGATCAATGGAATTAAGTAACACATTTCAAAATATGGTGCGCGTTGGAATAGGAGTGTACGGTATGTATCCATCAAAAGAGGTGGATCATTCAGTCGTTTCTTTACAGCCTGCGTTGTCGTTAAAATCAAAAGTGGCTCATATTAAACATGCGAAGAAAAATCGTGGTGTAAGTTATGGGAATACGTATGTAACAACTGGTGAAGAATGGATTGCGACTGTACCAATTGGTTATGCTGATGGTTATAATCGTCAATTATCTAATAAAGGCTATGCGTTAATTAACGGGGTTCGAGTACCTGTAATTGGCCGTGTTTGTATGGATCAGTTAATGTTGGATGTTTCAAAAGCGATGCCAGTACAAGTAGGAGACGAAGTAGTATTCTACGGTAAACAAGGTGAAGAAAATATCACAGTAGAAGAAATAGCGGATATGTTAAGTACAATAAACTATGAAGTTACATGTATGCTAGATAGAAGAATTCCGCGTGTTTATAAAGAAAATGACGAAACAACTGCAGTTGTAAATATATTAAGAAAAAACTGAATCATTTAGATTCAGTTTTTTTATTTTTGGCAAGTGAAAAATGCTCTATTTGTACCGTACGATTGAATATTTTTAAAACCTACAGATTGTAATGCATGAGTAATTTCGTCTTTAGTGTAACATGTTTCTTTAAAAGAAAAGTCACTTCTTTTCCAAATATCATTTGTATCACGCGTAAATAATATGAAATTCATTTCTGCTTTTTTGTTTTTATTATCAAATGTAGAATCAATCGTACAAACATATTCTTTCTCTGAAATATGAAACGAAGCAATCCAGTTTTCAAGAAATCCTTTTTCCATATTCATATCAAATGCGAATATACCCTCGTTATGTAATACGGAGTAAACGTTGTGAAACACACTTTTTAGTTCATCTAAATTCATAATATGGTTTAAACTATCACCGGCAGAGATGACGTAGTGGAATTGCTCATTTATATTGAAATAGCGAGCGTCATTGACGAAAAAGGTTGCATCTGGCGCATTTTCACGTGCATATTCAATCATTTGAGTAGAACCATCTATACCAGTTACTACAAAATTGTTATCAAGTAGTTTCCTAGTAAGATGACCAGTCCCGCAACAAAGATCTAAAATATGAGAATGTGGTTGTGCATATTGTAAAACGAGTTTTTCAAAAGCTAGATAGGAGTGTTCGGCAAAATGTCCCCAATGTTTATTATAAATAGATGCGAAAATATCATAATCAGAATAAATAAGTTTTTTAGACATAAATATTCTCCGTGCTATTCATTAAATTATAATAGTCATGCTTCGTTTTAATTTTAAAACCACATTGTGTATATAGTTTTAAAGCATGGTTATTTTTCGTTTCGACGTCTAATTCAATTGTTGAAGTTCCTTCTGTAATAAGGGTATGTACCATATAATTAAGAATATCTTTTCCATATCCTTTACCTTGATAAGAAGGATGAACAGCGAATCCTGATAATGTAGTAGATTGTTCTTGCTTAGTAACTGTAATTGTTCCAATAGCTTTTTCGTTAATAAGAGCACTGTAAACTTTATGAGAAGGTGAAGTCATCATTTTTTGTAACCATGTAGCCGTATTGTCTACTGAATCACCAAAAGCTTTACTAGAAATCTCAATAAGGTCAAGCAGTGATTCTGAAGATGCAAGAGTAAGCTGTATATTATTATCTGTTGTTTTTTGAATTTCGTTTATTTTGAACTCCATACTATATTCACTATATAAATACGGTAACTTCATATGTTTTATAAATTCATTCCCAGAAATAGAATCCCCATTGATAATAAGAAGAGCTTCATCTGTCTCTCTATTTTGTATTTCTTTCATTGCAGTTTGTAAAAGGGTAGTTCCGAAACGTTGTTTTCTAAAATGAGGATGTACAAAGCCTATTAGTTCAAGCTTTGTTGGTCTTTCGAAATCATACATATTTAAAGTGCCAATTAATTGAGTACCGTTATAAAGAAGAAAATCGTTTATATGATCTTCATTTCGATTTTTTAAAAAGTTGATATGTAAATCTGAAGAGTAATCAAGATTGTCTTGTTGCCCGCAAATATAAGCCAAATCCTTCATTTGCTGTATTTCACTTTCTGTTACAGAACGCTTTTTCTGAATATCCATTGTATACTCCCTCTCATTTGTATTTAAAAATAGGATGGGTAACTTAACCATTCCTTTAATTCCACACTACCTTGCACAGATAACAGTCGGTATAAATAACGATATGGTTGTCTACATTCTACAAGATGAGGAATAGGCATAATTGTTTCGTAACCACTTTGAAAGGCATGTGCTTCTTTTTCAGTAAGTACATATTCTAGTCCGATAAAATCAAACTCTCGCGGGGCAACCGCGTAAGCTTCAGTATCTACTAAACCCGTAATAGTTGTACCGTCATATAAAAATTGGGTAGGGTCCATATCAAGTAAGACGAGTGTAGCTTCTTTTGGTACGGACAGGGAAGAAAGCTGTGATTCAAAGGTAGGAAATGCATCTTGTATGCTTTCATCATCGGAATAAAACATATTCACAAGCTCTTTACTCACGTTTAAAATATGTGATTGGAATTCATTTAGTGGAATTTTGAACGTGCCTGACGGATTTCCTATAAAATCGGCTTTAAACTTATGTATTTCTGCAAGTCCTTTTCCTAGGCTAAATAAAATAGAATCTGGTTGCTCGATAAAAGATTGAACTGTGTTACCTACTAACTTTTCGACCACCACAAATTCACGGCCATTTAAAACATGTTTTTCTAATATTGTTGGGATAGGAAGATTCGTATGTTCTTGCAGCAATGTATGTACAGTTTCTAAATGATGGACGTTCCTTGGATCAATTCCAAATAGATTTTTACATCCCCACCAAAAATCATTATTTGGTTCTTCATTCATTTTAGAGGTACGAACGATAACTTCTGTATCTTCTGTTTGAACGAGAAAAACATCACTTGCATGATCTTCATAACCTGGGTGCAAGGCCTGAACGGATAGAATAGGTGAATTGAATAGTTGTTGTAGCATGAAAAGACTCCTTTTTTCTGTAAATTCTATAAATTCATTATATAACAGATGATGTGTTATGAGGATAAAGATAAAAAGATTGAAAGCATACTTACATTTATAGTGAAAGCTCATTAAAAATATTATATTTCTCTATTTTTGTATGAATTGTCTAAAAATAATAGTGGTAATACTTGAATGTAAGACTCGTATCTTTAAATCTATGAAGAGTAAAAGTAAGCATTTATTTATAAGATTGTGAATCACAATAATGTAGACTATAGAAAATATTTCTCAATAATAAAATGAAGAGAAAAGCATGAAGAAGTAGAATGCATTCATTTATAATAGACTTAAATTAATTAATATAATTAATTGTTAATTTTGTTATATTAATTGGATAGGAGAGAATGTTATGGCAAATGTACTCGTAATAAATTTCCCTGGGGAAGGTCATATTAATCCGACTTTAGCTATTGTAAGTGAGTTAATTCAGCGAGGGGAAACAGTTGTTTCTTATTGTATTGAAGATTATAGAAAGAAGGTTGAAGCAACAGGTGCGGAATTCCGAGTGTTTGAGAATTTTCTCTCTCAAATTAATATTATGGAACGAGTAAATGAAGGTGGGAGCCCTTTGATGATGCTATCTCATATGATTGAAGCATCAGAGCGTATTGTTACTCAAATTGTAGAAGAAACAAAAGAGGAAAAATATGATTATTTAATATATGATAATCATTTTCCAGTAGGACGTATTATAGCAAATATTTTACAATTACCAAGCGTTTCATCTTGTACAACGTTTGCTGTTAATCAGTACATTAATTTTCATGATGGGCAAGAATCGAGACAAGTAGACGAAATAAATCCATTATATCAATCTTGTTTAGCGGGAATGGAAAGATGGAATAAGCACTATGGAATGAAATGTAATAGTATGTATGATATTATGAACCATCCTGGTGATATTACGATTGTATATACTTCAAAAGAATATCAGCCGCGTTCAGATTTATTTGATGAATCGTATAAATTTGTAGGTCCATCAATTGCTACTCGAAAAGAAGTGGGGAGTTTTCCTACCGAAGATTTAAAAAATGAAAAAGTGATTTTCATTTCTATGGGAACAGTTTTTAATGAACAACCTGCTTTGTATGAAAAATGTTTTGAAGCGTTTAAAGATGTAGATGCGACAGTCGTATTAGTCGTTGGTAAGAAGATAAATACAAGTCAATTTGAAAATATCCCGAAAAACTTTAAGTTGTATAATTATGTCCCGCAATTAGAAGTTTTACAGCATGCTGATGTATTCGTGACACATGGTGGTATGAATAGTTCGAGTGAAGCGTTATATTACGGTGTTCCATTAGTTGTAATTCCGGTAACAGGAGATCAGCCATTCGTTGCAAAACGATTGACTGAAGTAGGGGCAGGCATAACACTTAATCGTAACGAGTTAACTTCTGAATTGTTACGTGAGACTGTAAAGAAAGTAATGGATGATGTGACGTTTAAGGAAAATAGTCGTAAAGTGGGAGAGTCGCTTAGAAATGCTGGTGGATATCAAAGGGCAGTTGAGGAAATATTTGAATTAAAAATGAAGCCGTACGTAAAGATTAAATAGATGTTAGAAACACACTTACTTTTAATTTGTAAGTGTGTTTCTAGTATTACGTGTTACATAAAAATAGCGATAAAGGTGAAACTTTTTTGTATATAAATCGATACCTTTGAATTAGTAGTAAAATTACGTTAAAATAATACTAAGAAAATATATAAGTTTTGGGGGTAATGAATGAAGAAAGTATTTGAATACGTATTATTAACAATGGGCTCAATTATAGTAGCAGGTTCATTAGAGCTTATTTTAGCACCTAATGGATTAGTAGATGGCGGGGTAACGGCTATTGCTATTATGGCAAATAAAGTCGCAGGATTGCCGCTTTATGGTGTGTTCTTAGGAATTAATATCCCAATTTTATTATTTACTGCAAAAGTAATGGGAAAGAAATTTTTTATCCGTACATCTTATGCGAATGTAGTTACAACACTCGGATTAATTTATTTAAAACCATTTCCAGCAATTACGACTTCTGAGTTATTAATTGTACTTTATGGTGGAGTGCTGTTCGGAATTGGTGTTGGGATTGTTGTTAAAATGGGTGGAGCAATTGACGGTTCGGAAATGTTAGCAGTTTGGATGAATAAACACTTTAATGTACCGATTAGTACATTTTTACTTGCAGTAAATGCAGTTATTTTCATCTTTGTTGCCATTTTATTTTCAATCGAACAAGCGATGTTCTCATTAGCCATTTTCTATATTGTTACGAAAATGATTGATTTTATATTAGATGGTATAAATCAAGGTAAGAGCGTTATGATTATTTCTGGTAAGAATAAAGAAATAGGCGATTTACTTATGAAAGAATTGCAACTATCTGTTACGTATCTACATGGAGAAGGTGGTTTTTTAGGGGAGCATAAGAGAATCATTTATTGCATTACAAACCGATTCATTTATCCGAAAATGAAAGATCTCGTTCTCTCTGTAGATCCAACCGCTATAATTGAAGCTTCTTATTCAACAGAAACGACTGGTGTGAAACGTCCGGGAAGGAAAGCTAGGTCAGGTGAATAACTAGCAGAAGGCTGTCCAAAAAGTTATTTTGGAACAGCCTTCTTTTTTATTTTGTTGAATTGTTAGTATGTTACAAGTTAAACCCACTGTTAACAAGTTTCCTTGCAACTAGGGAACCAAGCGTTTTTCAATAATATAGCCAACGTTTCAATTTTATTTTCTGGAATGCTACCAAAACCGAGTAATACGTATGATTCCTTACGTAAATCATTCACGAAATCATATGGAGAAAGCGGGTATAATTTAACGCTTTGTTTTTTAGCGGATTCAATCAGTTCGTTTTCATTCATACTGTTATTTACACATAAAACAATATGAAGTCCAGACTGTTCGCCAAGAATTTGAACATTAGCCCCCATTTCTTTCATAATGGATTTTACTAACGTATGATGTTTTCTTTTATATAGTGTACGACTCCGGTTAAGATGACGTTCCCAATTCCCGCTTTGTATAAAGTTAGCAAAAGCAAGTTGTTGTATTGTAGCGACTGTTTGTTTAAAAATTCCATGCAGTTCTTGATATATTTTTAAAAGATGTGGTGGTAAAACAACATATCCCATTCGTAAAGAAGGTAAAAAAGATTTTGAGAAAGTCCCCATATAAATAACGCGTTCATTTGAATCAAGACTTTGCAAAGAAGGAATCGGCTTACCAGCGTAGCGAAACTCACCGTCATAGTCATCTTCAATAATGTATCCGCTGCAATCATTAGCCCACTTTAACAATTCTGTTCTTCTAGATAAAGGCATAATAATCCCGAGTGGAAATTGGTGTGATGGTGTAACGTATGCGACATTGGCATTTGTATTATATAAGCTAGAAATATCAATACCTTTTTCATCCAATGGTATGGGATGAATTTGTCTATCACAGCTTTTAATGATTGCGTGTATACGGTGAAATCCAGGGTTTTCAATGCCGTATTCTTTTGTAGGGCCAAGCAGTTGAAGTAGTAGCCAGAGAAGTGGCTGCGTTCCGGCACCGATCACAATTTGATCAGGTGAAGAATGTACACCGCGAGAATGATATAAATATGTTGATATATGCTCTCGAAGAGCGAATTCACCTTGAGGGTCTTCTTTGGCAAATAGTGCATTTTCGTATGTAAGAATGGATTCTTGTAATGCTCGTTTCCAATTTGTAATCGGAAATGTATTTTGATCAATAAGCCCTTGGCTACAATCATATTCGAATTTTTCGTCTATTAAATTGCTCGTCTTCATTGCTGCATTTCGTTTTTTGTTTGGGATAACGTCAATATCGAAATTTGCTACAAAAATACCACGTTTCGGTTTACTTTCTACATAACCTTCAGCTAATAATTGTTGATAAGCTGATTCAACAGTGATGCGGCTAATATTAAGTTGTGATGCTAAATTTCTGTGTGAGGGTAGACGTGTGCCAACAGAAATACTCCCTTGTATAATTTCAGCTTTTATATAGTCGTAAATTTGCAAGTAAATAGGTGTGTTACTTTGTAATTGCAATGGGATAGTAAAATCCATATAAAACTCTCCTTTAAAACTGGCCTTATAAAAAATACTTAAACTGTCACTTAAGTAAAGGGCAGTTACTTTCTATAATAATGATACAACATTTAGAAAATTAAATAAATAGTTAGAGGAGAGTTAAAAATGAATGTTAAAGAAGTAGTAACAGAAGAGCAATTATATGAAGTATTACCTGTTTTACAGCAATTAAGAACGAAACTTTCAAAAGAGGAAACAAGCTCTTTATTTCGAAATATGAAAGAAGAAAATTATAAACTATTTTCGCTGCGTAATGAGGAGGATGAAGTTGTTAGCCTTGCAGGTGTAGCGATTTGTACGAACTTTTATAATAAGAAGCACGTTTTCGTATATGACCTTGTAACGGCAGACGCACATCGTTCAAAAGGACATGGAAATGTATTACTTTCGTATATAGAGAACTGGGGAAAGGAAAACGGATGTGAATCTATCGTCCTCACATCAGCATTTGCAAGAATTGATGCGCATCGTTTTTATGAAAGAGAAGGGTATGATAAAGTGAGTTATTCTTTTCATAAAGAATTATAAAAAATAAGAAGAAGTTGTCCCGCAAAAGTTGGGAACAGCTTCTTCTTATTTTTTAAGTTATTATTAAACCGTAAATAGGTTGTAAGTTATGGTATATGTATTTGAAAAGGTTATATAGTGTATTTTGTCGAATTATTTTAATTTAATAAAGAGAATGATTGGAGCGCTTATACTTGAAGAAAATAAAGAAACTATCAATCCCTAATGATGCTAGAGTTATCGTCATATCTGATATTCATGGAGAATTAAATCTTTTAAAAGAAGCACTACATAAAGTTAACTTTAAAGATGAAGATTATTTAATTATTAATGGAGATCTTTGCGAGAAAGGACGAGATAGCGTAGGCGTAGTAAACTATGTTATGAATCTTGTAAAGAACAATTCAAAGGTTCACGTTGTTGAAGGAAATTGTGAAGTTTTAGTTGATGCTCTTCTAAATGAAAATCCTCGTCTTATTAATTATTTATGTACGAGAAAGCATTCGATTTTTAATGAATGGCTAGAGCAATTGGATTTTTCAGTTCATGAAGGCACTTCAATTCGTGAAGTGAGAGAAGCATTGCAAAGTGAATTTTCACAAGAAATACATTGGCTAACGGAGTTACCGACAGCGATTGAAACAGAAGATTATATTTTTGTGCATGCCGGGCTAGAAGATAGAGTAGATTGGAAAGAAACAGAGCGCAAAAATGCGATAGCAATGCCAGAGTTTTTTTATAAATCACATAAAGCAAATAAGTATGTAATAGTTGGTCATTGGCCTGTCGTGAACTATTCTGAAGAAGCACCGTCTAACAATCCAGTTATTGATGAGGAGAAAAAAATTATTGCAATAGATGGAGGAAATGCAATTAAAGAAGCAGGACAATTAAATGCATTTATCATTCAGAGGAAACAAACGGGCGATACGTTTTCTTATACATATGTAGACTATTTTCCAGGGTACGAAGTAATAGCGGATTTTAATGCGAATTCAGAAATGCAGGGCGGAGTGACATATCCGTATTATTACATAGAGCCTATCGAGAAGATGCAAGATTACACAATATGTAAGCAAAAGGAAACAAATAAATTACTCACTGTAAAAAATGAATACATGAAACAACTTGAGTCAGGTGAATATACAGTGAAAACTGATATTTCTTGTGCGCAAATAAGCGTTAGAAAAGGAGATATCGTTTCTCTCATTGATGGTAGTTGTTCAGGATATGATTTAATTAAAAAAGATGGTGTAGAGGGGTGGATAGAGAAAGGCATTTTGCTTGAGCTGAATAAGAAGGAAAGTAATATATTGAGCTGAAATAGGAGGGATGTAACCTCCTATTTTTTATTCCCTATTAACCTTTTCAATGAGTGGACTGCCTGCTGTCTTTAATAAGTAGAGGGTGTTGCAAAACTCATAAATATCCAAAAATGAATGCATAAAGAAACCCGTTTTCCTGGAAGAATGATAGTA
>NZ_JBNPJZ010000153.1:0-29449 GCF_050312695.1 Bacillus sp. AF62
ATACTATCATTCTTCCAGGAAAACGGGTTTCTTTATGCATTCATTTTTGGATATTTATGAGTTTTGCAACACCCTCTGAATGGTTTGGAATTGAGGACTGTATTAATTCTCAAATTTGGTTCTTTGGAACGTTTGGTATTGCTATAGCGATGCTTTTTACTACATATTTGATTACTGGGTTTCTCTATGGGTTTTAAATTTCAAAATCAGAGGAGGAGCAAATATGAAAGCAGCTAAAGCAAAACGTGGAGAATTTTATGTTCATAAGAAGAATGGTTGGGTATATCAAGTATTAGGTTATGCAAAAATGTTTGAACATGAAGAACAAGATATCATATTTCTTAAATGTATGAGGGATAATATGACAGTTACTTTAAGCGCCGATCTATTCGAGCTTTATATAAAAGCAAATAAATTCTTAAAAACGAAAAACATACTTAATAATTTGAAGGTTAGTTTATAACATTACAAATTTTGGAGGTATTTTTATGGAAAAGACTATTTCAGTTCCAACAATTAAAATTGGTGACTATGTACAATTTTCAGATCGCAAGAATCCTTCTTTAAAATTAAATGGTTATGTAGTAAATATTTTAACTAACACAATTATCGTAGATGTTTCAGAAACTATCCAAAATAAGGGTTATAAAGAATTAGACGTTCGTCAGGTTGTAAAACACGGTCGCTATAAAAAAATTCGTTCGCATAAAAAACAAGCTTCCTAAAATCTTAAACAACTAATTATGGAAGTGTGGATCTCATAAAAAAACTTAAGCAATCATAAAAAAGAGTCCTAATAATAAGGGACTCTTTTTATGTATATCTTATATATTTTTTAGATTTTCCTTTTAGGCTCTTTTTATTTTATAAAGAAAAAAGCCCCGAATAGGACTATATAATTTTCTTCATACCGCATTGACGACATTCTCTTAAAAAGATGAAATCTTTAACAGAACTCTTGAATGAAGTATTACCACAATTATCGCAACGACCACTAATTTTATCAGGGAACTCCTTATATGTGTATATTTTACTTACATCGTATTCTTGTTTAGGTTCTTTATTCTCCATTGATTTCACCTACATATTACTCTAAATTAATCTAACTTAACCATAATAACATGAAGATGAGTAGGAAAAGATAATTCCTACTCATTTCTTTGTGAGTTTAATTATTTAATTAACTTCAACTTTATTTAATATATCTATCTCACATTCAAGTTCTTTTGTATCTATATTTAAAAAATCCATGGTCATTGCAAGAACTTTTCCATCTTTCTCTCTCTTAGATCCCCATAAACGAACAACTCTATTGATATTACTATCTTCATATGTGATTTGAACTGTTCTTAATTCCTCTCCATCCACAAATTCACGATGTATCCAACATTCTTGAAATTTTAAATTCTCATCAGATTTATGCATGTTATAATGGAAAATTGCTTCTTCTAGTTCTGGAAAGCCCAAACCCTTTTTCTCTAAAGCAATATACTCAAAGTCCCAAAACTTTCTAAAATGATAGATAAGCTCTTTTTGACTTTTCATTATAACTCCTCCACCCAATATTTTTTAAAGTATTATGTATATTTTATATCTGTGACATGATTGATTTTTATATATTGTACATTATCATGTTGGTTCCTAAATCTTAATTCATTACAGACCATATCGTAATAATGAATATACCCCACTTCGGAATATACCTTGTTCTCTTTTTGGTATGAAATACTTACTTGCTTATTTTCAGCCATTGCACAACATACAATATCATTTATAAGATCTAGTTTTTGTTCATCTAAAATAGGCATCGGTACTTCGTTTTGTTTTTCATACATTTCATTTAACCCTTCAAATTGTTCTTTTATGGCTGAAAATGGAACCCATCGCATCATACCTCTATCAATCATAATCTGTATTCCTCCTTATGCTTTATGTCCACCTATTTTTCCGTTTCTTTCTCTTTGTGTAGCCCCTTTAATATAGCTAATTCCACGCATAATTGAATTTTTACCATATCTATGCCGGATTCCGTCCATTGTCTTTGCTAATTTCCTTTTGGTATCTTTTTGGGACGTATCTTCGAACAGTGACATTTGAATTGCATCGTCCCTGGTCAAATTCTTTAGTGTGATGTGTATTTGGCGCACCGGATGACCAGAGTGAAACTTATTTAATAAGCTTAAACAAGCAGCATAGACATCTTCCGTTAAACATTTCGGTTGATCTAAGGTAATCGCTCGTTTAAAACCTCCACCGATGTATTTGCTATAGCCTATAGAAAGCTCAACCGTACGACAGCATTTATCCATAGATCGTAAACGAAAACAAGTTTCTTCAATTTGTTCTAAAAGAAGTAATTTTAATTTATTTGGGCTGAAACAGTCCTCTAACAAGATTTGTCCTTTTGTAATAGAGGTACTTTTTGGAATGTATTTATTTGCAATCCGGCTCTCATCTATACCATATGAGAAGCGATATAACTCTTCACCCTTTACTTTGCCAAACCTCTTAATCAGATTTTCTTTAGGCGTTTTTGCAACTTCCTTTAAGGAAAATAGTCCCATGCTGTGCAATGCCTCTTCCGTAGCCTTTCCAATTCCCCATACTTTTCGAAGAGGCTTAACTTCCCATAACTTTTTTGAAACATCTTCGTATGACCACATTGCAATTCTAGAATTTGAATATTTACTTTCTACATCTAGAGCCACCTTTGAAAGAAATAAGTTAGGTGCAATTCCAATAGATGCAGTTATACCCGTTGTATCATATATCTCCTTTTGAATTCTTTTAGCAATTACAATTGGATCACGTCCGAAAAGATGCGCTGTTTGTTGCATGTCTAGAAAGCACTCATCTATTGAGTAAACGTGTAGATCTTCAAGCGCTACATATTTTGTATAGATTTCAGTAATTTGATTTGAAATTTCAACGAATCTTTTCATTGTTGCATTCACAATAATAATGTTCGGATCTTTTGGGATTTCATATAATCTTGTTGCTGTAGAAATGCCCATTTTTTTAAGTTCGGGAGTGGCAGCAAGCACAATTGATCCTTTTCTATTCACGTCACCAACAACAGCCAATTTTACTTTTAAAGGATCTAATCCCCTCATGACACACGCACAACTGGCAAAAAAAGAACAAAGGTCTATGCAGAGTATCATTCGATTCATGCACTTTGAATAATCAAACATCGTTTTAGCCTCCAAAACAGAACGTTTGTTCTTATTATAAACCTTTTGTTTTATGTTATACAACCATTTTTTTATTTACATTTTGGTACGTGAAATTTTTATAAATAGACATAAGATTTGATGCATGTTGTGACTTCATTAATAGTTTAATTCTTATATCTTATTCAAAAATAGTTATCATTAAGATACACTATATTTAGACAGTTCAAACCATAAAAGAGGGGATTACTATTGAATGCAAATTGCGTTGACACAATTAGAATTGAAGACATTTATCAAGAAATATTAGATGGTAAACGTAGAAATTTCCCCCAGTATACTTGGAGTGAGGATGTAGATAGGGATTTAGCAAAACGTATCACCAGATATTTACTTGAAGTGGTTTTAAACTGGAATACCGAACAGATTATTAATGGTTGGACTAGAGATCTAATTGTAAAATATAAACTGAGTGGCATGCTTGGTATTGTCTATAATGGCAACCTAAATCAACCATTACATGACGCATATCCAGATCGTTTTAAAGAATGGCAACTAAGGGTGGCTCCTGTTGGATACTGGACAGCCGAAAATTCTTTAGAAGCACTCAAATGGACTATTGAAGTAAAAGAGAAATTATCCGATGAAGAGTTAATGAGAGTATATGATAAAAGCTGGTTACGCCATCATAAGATTGGAACACCTTTAAAAGTTTACTGGAATGAAAGTCCTTTTCAAATGTTGGATGCCTTATATCCAGGTAAGTTTAAAGCATGGCAAATGAGAAAAACACCTAGAGGTTTTTGGACAAAAGAAACAGCTCTAGAATTACTGAAGTGGACTATTGAGGTAAAAGAAAAGTTAACTGATGAACAATTAAAACAAGTTTATGAAATAAAGTGGCTAAGAAAACATAATTTATCCACTCCACTAAAAGAAATTTGGCATACACAACCATTTTCAATGTTAGATGAATTATATCCAGGTAAATTTAAACCTTGGGAGCTGAACAAAGTACCTAATGGATATTGGACTAGGGAAAACGCCATAGAAGCACTCAAATGGACTATTGAAGTGAAATTAAAATTATCCGATGAAGAGTTAATGGAGGTTTACAGTTTTGAGTGGGTTAAACAAATAGGATTAAGAACCCCATTAGTACAATTTTGGAGTAAAAATGCTTATAAAATGCTAAACACGTTATATCCAGGTCGTTATAAAAGAGAAATGCTTATTTCTTTAAAACCAATGAAATAATTACAATCTTCTTCAAAATTCGAATGCTGAACAGTTTAATATCTCTTAATTTATTAAACTAATTCTCAATTTTTCATAAATTAAAAAAAGCTTAAACCCTTGTGTAGCAATGGATTTAAGCTTTTTATTTTGTAGTAATATCCTTTGCAACAAGTTGCCATTAGAATAGTGTATCAGCAACTTGTAGCTATTACTATGAATGCTAGATTCCCCGAATTTATTACATATATTTTTAATTTATTAGTTTCTATATCTTATGCTTACATATTTCTATACATTCCTTAAAAGTGAAACTGTTTTAACAATGGGACTTTTGGACAAACTGTTACTACAAAATCTTATCTAGAGGTGATGAAATTGGAATGGTTTGTTATAAAGCCCAGGAGTAAACTAGGTAAATTTTTAGATCGGCATGATTTAACGCAAGAAGAAGTTTCAAAAGTTAGTGGTGTAAGTAAAAGTACATTAAGTCGTCTTTGTAAAGGGAATGCCTTTCATCCTTCTTTTAAAAATCAAAACAAGCTTATTAATGCATTGCGGAGGTTAACAGGTAAAAACATCAATCCTACAGATTTCTGGACTTAATCAGGGCTACTAAACTATGTAGTCCTTTTTAACAAGAGGGTGTTGCAAAACTAAAATAAATATGCAATGTTATGAATCAGAAAAACTAGCTGAACATGCAATAGATAGCGATTTTGACCATACCAACGTGGCTGTTCCAGCCCTTTATCTTTGAGATGACTAAACTGTTGTTCAATTTTTCCACGCTCTTTCATCAACTGTTTGCCAAAGGTAGTTTGTAGAAAATGAGACACTACACGACGATGTGTACTTTTGATTGGTCCGCTATTACGCGGGTTAATTGGATTGATCGCAAAGATATCACATGCTCCGGCAATTTCATGCATGTGCTGACTATCATAAGCGGCATCTGCAACAGAAAATAACACATTTTGGTTTTGTATATCCCGAAGCAATGCAGGAGCTATTTTACTATCATGTACATTTGCGGTTGTAAATGCATACGACAATATAACACCTTCTGGTGTAGAACAGACATGAGTTTTATATCCCTTATACCAACCATAGCGAGTAGATTTTCCCCATTTCGCTTGAGAATCATATAAACTACTCCGTAAGGCTGTACTATCAATTAAAACGCACGGAATTAACCCTACATTCTTTTCTTGAAGAATTTGTTTATGAAGCAACGGAATTTCTTCGTTGCGAAACCAAGTGCCTACACGTGAAAAAGTAGATATATGAGGAACAAGCGAAAGGCCACAAGATACACGAAATGAAGGATATTGATGTAAAAAACGAGTTAACTTACGTAATGAATTAATCTGGAATACCGTTTTTATAAAAAAACATTTGAGTAAAGCTTTTCTACAGATGGGTGGGCGGCCTGTCATAGGCGGAACGCCTCCAATGGTTAAACTGTCTACGTAGGCAAATAAAATTTGTAAAATGGATTGATTTTGATCAAAATTGGTTATCATACTAGTAAATCCGTCCTTTCTGGAGATAGTTTTGGGGTACTATCATTTTTCCAGGAAAACGGATTTCTTTATGCATTCATTTTTGGATATTTATGAGTTTTGCAACACCCTCTAACAATTCAGTTGCCAAAAATCTATATTTTTTGTAATTCAGTTGCAAACTACAAAACTTCTTTTAAAAGAAATGTACGTACATACACATTATATTTTATTCCATAACTCTCTAACTTTTGTTCACGATAGTCTGATATTGTAAAAAATAAAATATTTGGTACGACATCACTTTGTTTTTTATATAGCTTTGTAATTAAAGCATAATATTTTATTTTTTCTTCATTGGTCGTCATATGTTGCAGCCTATCAATTTCAACGAAGTGTGGTACTTGATCTATTAAATAATAAGCATCTGGTACAATTATTTTTTCTTCATTTTGGTATCTAAATTTTATAACTTGTTCTGTTTTCCAATCGGGAAATCCCAGCCACATCCAAGCTTCATTCCTTAAAAGTATATGTTCAAGTTGATGTTTCTTTTTTCTTTCATTTGGTTCTAATCCTAGTAAGGCACAACCTTTTTTATTGAGATAATAAACATACTCTCGGTTATGCGAGGTAACATGGCAATATTGCCGTAGATCCTTCAAAATACGATTTGCATTTCGAATACTTCCAAGAGCATGAATAGCTTGCAATTGCCTCCTAGAAGCAAATTCCAGCTTATTTAAACTCGATAAAATCTCGATTTGTCTCGCTCTCTGTTTGAACTTCTGGTGCCTCATTTTGCTTCACCACCTTGTATTGCTTTAGTAACGCCCACATATCTTTATCCTTTAAAAAAGGTACCTGGATTTCTTCTGTACGATCAGTTTTAAATAATGCTCTTCCTGGCAGGGATGGCAGATCCTCCAGTCCTGGTTCATCCAAAGCGACTTGGGAAGCAACCGCTGTTGGTAATCGAAAGCCTATTTTCGCATCAGAATTTTGTTTAATTTGTCTTGGTAATGTATCAGAAGTAGGATATTGAGTGCAAAATATGAGTCGAAACCCTAAACCACCTCCGATTCTTGCGACTTCGGACAACATCTCCTGGCACAAAAATAATACATCACGTTGTTTTTTAGGTAATCCCTGTGTAGGACATAGATTTGCTCCTTCATCTACTATGATAAAGCAGCGTTCTTTAATTGATGTATCTATGATATTGGTAAAATAGGACTTCTTCATCATTTCGATCTGTTTTACCATCTTTTCACGTACCCTTATCAACATTTCTAACGCCTGTTCTGGATTTTCAGCCACTTCTACAACTTGGGATAGCTCTTTGTAGGGACTAAATTCCAACCCTTCTTTTAGATCGATAATATAAAATTTTACGTGTTGAGATTGTTGCAAAATCAAACTAGTCATCACATTTTTTAAAAATACTGTTTTACCAAACCGTGTCATACCCGACACGCACATATGCGGTGTTTTCTCGAAATCATGATACACATGTTTATCTAACGCTTTCCCCATCATAACTCTCCATGTGTGCTCTTTTAATAGATCCTTAGACCAATTCCACACTTCGTGTATTTGTTGCTTAAATACACGAATATGAAGTTCTCTTTGATAGAACGATATTTTAACAGGTTTATATAATCCTTCTTCTAATACTTCAGCTAACTTTTTAATAAGTTGACTAGGTACACCAAGTGGCAACTTGTAAACATAATTCATACTTATGTCATCTTCAATTTCTTTTATAAAAACGGGGTATTGTAATTCACCTTTATGCTGTACGCATACCTTTGTAATTTCAAAAAACGTTGCAATTTTTTTCTTGTCACTCGGTCCATTACTTTGGTAAAAATAAGCTACAGTTATAAAGGTTGCTGGTATTAATAAAAGTGATAACATTACCTCCATACCTCCTTAAGGTAGTTGAGCTTGTGTGGAAGCTTAGAAACAACCGTTCAAGATGCGTTATTATAACCATTTTCAACTACCAGATGTAATTCTAACGTAGAAACACATCTAGTATATCCATTAGAACGTACCAAACAGTTCCAATTAGTAGACATTTAAGACCCGCACGTAGCAGCCAACCTGGAAGGTAAAAACCTTTCTTTTTCAAAAATTTAATCCCTAAAACTGAAGCTCCTGTCACGCCATATACAATACCCAATTCTCCAATGATTGTCATATTAATCCCATCCTTTTGGTTTAATGGACAAATTCCCTTTACAATCCTTAAAAAGTTGATAATCTTCTAATAGCTCATTCCAGGAGACAGCCTGTTCATCACCATATAAATCTTCTTCAATTTTTTGACTTAAGTAATAATAAAATTTGTATTGCCGATCCAAATAAACCTCATAACGCAACATATGATCTCGTATAGCACAAACATTTTCTTCCTTCTTCGTTTCGTTATACATTTGTTTAAGCATTCGTGAAGGGTAAAGATACGGAGTACTATATAACATTTGATAATGATTCATATTTCCTCACCATCCATATAAAATTCTAGGCACATTAATAAATATGATAAAAGCTCCACTTTTTGAATTTGTACCTAAAAAAAGTACAAAAATACACTATTAATATTTCACTTTATTCAATATTAACGAAATGTAAAAATGCATTTTGTAAAAACTTTGTAAATGTTATACTATAATTGGATAAATTTATATTATTCTGGTCAAATAAACCAAAAATTTCACAACACTACAGTCTTAAACCCGAACTCGGAATATTCAGAATAATATTGAAACATAGACTTTAATAAAATACATGATTGCTTTTCTGTTATTGTTTTATTGTGAGAATATTCCCATTATTTTACGGGATATGGGATGATGGGGGAGAAAGATATGAACGTTCATGTGAAAGGGAATGAACAATTGATTCAGACTTTAAATGAATGGTACTTTAAAATTCGAGCAAGAGATCTTGATGAAGCAATTTCTTTAAAAGATGAGATCGACTTAGTTATAAATGAATTTAAAGAAGACCAAAATTTGATGTTACATTACTACCTCATAGATTTTCGTCATAATTATTTACTTAACAACCTAGGCATTTCTACGGATAGTTTTGACATTATTAATACATTTTCTATACCACAGGATAATTTTTTAACATATTATTACCATTTTTTTAAAGCGATTTACTATAATGCAATCGGAAATTATCCATCTTCAAGGAATTTCTATGATAGAGCGAAACCCTTATTAAAATATATTAATAACGAATTAGAGGTTGCTGAATTTCACTATATGTTAGGATATACATTGTATGATTCATACAATGGCTTTTTAGCCTTACAAGAATTATCAAAGGCTAAAGAAATATTTTCTAAATACGCTGAATGTGAAACTAATCTTGCTTTTTGTAATAATCTTTTGGGATTAACTTATGCAGAGTTAGATGAATTTGAACTTGCGAATAAGCATTATACATTAGCATTAAACACCTTTGAAACAATAAAAGAAGAGACCTTCATACTAATGGTAAAACAAAACATAGCTTTAATGCACGCCAAACAGGAACGTCCTGATTTAGCAATTCAATATCTTTCAGAAGTTAATAAAAAAATGCTAAACAACTATAAAGCTTTATTCGTAGAAGCAAGAGAATACGTTAAATTACTCGAAAAAGAAGAAGCTTGTGAGCGTATCGAGCGAGGCATAAACATCTGTAAAAATCTTGGTATTGAAGAGTATTTACATCATTTTCGCATCTTACAAGCATTAAATGATAATGTAGATGCTTCACAATTAGAAATTATCATTTTAGAAGGTATTGAATATTTTGAAAAACGGAAAATATCAGAGTATACTAAGGAATATCAAGAGCATTTAGCGCATAGATATTATGAGCAAAAGAACTACCTTAAATCGTGCGAATATTACGAGTTGTCCAGGAAAACGAAGAATATATTTTAAAAAGGGTGATTTAAATGAAGAAACTACATCATAAATCTATTGGACTGTTAATAGCTGTGGCTTTAACATTTAGTGTACAAACTCCGGTAAGCAAAGTTGTCAAAGACCTAATTGTTCAATACGCACATGGAAACGGAGGGGGATAATCCCCTCTATTTTTATTTACACACAAAATAAATTTTAGATTTAATTTACCTTGTTAAAAACTTTTAAAATAAAGAAAGTTGCTCTTCCTCATTCTGAATACTAATTTTAACTTTATATGTATAATACTTTCCCATTCTGGACTCGATTTCCTTTTCCACTTGTTTGATAGCAGCATCAGGGGTATTTGCTGTAATGTATACAATATCCGGTTCATACACTTCACAATTTGGAGATATAATTGTAAATTCCACTGGGTACTTTTCCATAATCCTCATTCCTTCTTACGCTTCAATATTATAAAAAATATCCTAAAATACATATGGCAAATATAACACTACCTACAACTATAATTAAAGACATTATGCCAAATAACAAATAACCGAGATAATAAAACCCTAAACAAGTAAAAGCAATAATCAATAGAATACCTATGATTTGTAAAAAAGCTGATTTAAATAAGAATAATATAATAAGAATAGATACCCAAAACAGCAAAGAATTAAAAATTCGAGGGCGCTTTTTTTGTTTACTACTTTGCATTTCCATAAACTCACCACTTTCATTGTGTAAAAGTATGTATTAAATAAAACATTTCTTATTTAAAATACAAAAAGGAAGTGCCTTCTCTAATAAGTAAGCACTCCCTCATGTCATTATGCATCTTGTTGTTTTTTGCTTCTTCTCATAAAAATGTAACTTTTAAAATTCATTTTAGAAAATTATTAATTCGTCCACTTGTTAATGTCTATATTTCTTTCTATAGGCTTATTTACTGGATCTTCTTGAGTTTCTTCTTTCGATTTTTCAATGTGAACATTTTTTGGCTGATTATCTTCATTTGCAGTTACTATTGAGCTTTCAACTTCTTCAATTACATTACCCTCTTCTAGCTGTTTGTACATTAAAGGTGATTTGGAAGGTAAACCTCTTGGGATATCTCCTTGTAGCATGCCTTTTGCACTTAACAAGTCTTTAGCCATTCCAAGCTTAATCTCTTCGTTATCGACACTTTGTGTCCCGTATAACGCTATAAAATGTTCTAACACCTTTCTTGTAGCTTCATTAGGGTTTTCCTGTGATTCTATCCAAACAAATAGTTCTGGACATCTTTGACGCATTTTCTCCGATAATGGAATTTGAATCGCTTTTGGTTTAGCCATCATAATCACCTATTTTACTTGTTCTTTTTGAAATGCAATTGAACTAAATACTGTCATGCCTTTAACATTCATTTCCGTTGCGTTCTTAGCATTAATCCATAATATTTTAATTTTTTTAGAATCACAAATTTCTTTTAGATCTTCGAAAAGATTTTCTTTTAATTGGATACTTCCACCGCCATAGACAACCACGACTTCTACGTCATATTTTAAATCTTGTAATTTAGTTTCCGCAGTATCTAATACTTCATCAGCTAAATTAAATTTAGCTCTTGCTAAGAACTTTTTAGCATCTTCATAATATTTAGGATGCTCTTCTTTTAGATATCCGGCAAACTCTTGTCTTTGTATAGCAAAACCCCATTCATCTTCAAAATCTTTTTTAGCACGTTCAATCGCATGACCTATACCATGTCTTTCTCCCGAACTGTGATCATTATCATAATCGTAGCCTTTTGTAACAACATATTCTGTTGTTCCGTCACCAATGTCTATGTGCAGAAGACGTTTTTCTTGGAAGTATTCACCCGTTATATCTTTCATATCATAAGTTTCTTTAAACTCATTAAATATTTCATCGTTTCTATATTTCCCATTACCATCCTCGATTAAAGCAAATAGGGCAATAGTCCCTTCTTGTACAACAATTACTTTTTCAAATTTCAAAGTTACATAAACTCTCAAATCGCCAACAGTTACCGTTACATGGTGACTACTATTTGTAAACCTTTCAGAGAGTTGTTTTGCCTTTTCTTTTGTCCATTCACTAGCTGGTAAAGCTGTAACCATAGAAACAATTGCTTCTATATTTGTACCTTCTTCTATTGAGTTTTGATCTTTAAACATATCTTGAACCGAACGACAAGCAATTGCACTAACTGTTGTCATAATTGTAGTATCTTGTCTATGCTTACCACGGTTTGATTTAATGTTAAGATTCTGAAGATCTTCACCAGAGCGAATGGCACGTTCTCCTACAAACACCCTTTGAGCTACTTGACCTTTCAAAGCTGATGAATTAACAGTAACATCCATATTATGAATTAATCCATGCACGAATTCTTCAATTTTTTTATCTTGCGGAACAGGCTCTTTATACACATAACTATATGTGTTTGGAAATTTAATCATTTCTCCATTAATTGTAATCTTCTTCTCGGAATTCCCATTGTCATCTTCTACAAAATAATTGAATTTCATTTATATTACCCCTTTCTTATTGAAAAGAATTTATTTTAAATCATTTTAACTTATCTTAATTACATTTTACTATAATTAACCATAAAAATCAACACAAATAAATGAAAAAAATTATTATAATTTATTTTCATTTAAAACTTTTTATGATTAGCATGTAACTCCAAAAAAAGAATATTCGATAAATCATAATGATTTAAAATGATTTATTCCAAATTAACTATTTCCAAAATTCCCACCATTTTTTTTCTATTTGTTTGTTTTGAGATGCTACTAAAAGTTGTTTAGTTTCCTGTATCTCTCTAACATGTGTTAATAGCAAATTATCTCGTTCATTGTATCTGTTCTCCATGCGTTCTAACCGTTCGGCATTCATGATCTCAATACGTTCGAGACGTTGAATTTTCTCTTTTAGTAATATCTGTTCTTGAAGTAATTGTTCTATAAATTCTTTAGGTAAATTCATTACGTTCTCCGATAGAACGCTAGGCGTTCTATCACCATCCTCTAAATCATTATCTGTTCCAATTTCAGCAAAAGGAACAGATAAAACAACTTTCACGGCTCCTTCAATACTCATTCCAGCCTCTTGGATCAGCTTTTTCATCTGTTCTAGTACTTTAATATCCTTTTGAACAAAAGCACGACTATTTTTTGCACCTTTTACAAAAGAATATTGTTCCTGTTCTAAAGCTATACACCATTTTCTAAGCGTACTTGTACCTATTTCTAAGCGTTCGGCAACATCTTTTGTCCAAAATGAGCGTTCTTGCAACTGTTCGCCCTCCTTTATTTTTTATATAGAACGCTTCCACATTAATTGTTAAAAATCCTATAATTATATTTTTTTCTATATAGAGGGAATCCCTAAACTTCGTTAAAAATTGCTATTTAAAATTAAAAAGTAAGCCTTTTTCACAAAAATCCCAATAAATGAGTTTGTAATATGTTTTAAATTGTGAATTTATAGGGAATCTCTTTAACCCATTTTAAGATTGCTTTAATTATCATCGGTAAAAAGTATTTCCTCCCTAAGGAGTGACAAAATTCACCTTTTAAAATACAAATTAAATATGAAAAAACTTTATTTATTAAATCTTGTTTTAAAAAAGTAAAACCAATAAAAACATTAGAAATAAAATACAGCCTTTGGTGCTTACTCTGACAAGCGATTTAGAAATATAGCTTAGTAAATTTCTAGGTTAAAATGTGGGTAAATTTGGGGGTATTCATTTTTAAAAGGGAAGTCTTTTTTTACTAGAAATTTAAGCGGAATATGAAAATTCCGATGCAAAATGTGGTTGTTTTTTTCTTTAAGTGCTTGAAGTAACTTAAAGAAAGTGGAGGATAAATAAAGACATGACAAATAGCCTTGCTGTGTATGATTTTTTTCAAGCAAGGCTACATAATTATTTTTTTTTACGGTTTAAGATTTGTTTAATTTTTGTAATAAGGCATCTACTTTAGGATCATCGAGCCAATTATAGAATGGGATTGTACTAGTTTTCTTTTTATCTACTCCCATATTTGCAAGACGTTTTTGAGATTCAGCTATTCTTTGTTTTTGGTAAGATTCTAATTTATCACTAAACATTTTCATAAAATGAGCAGGGGCGCTATAATCAGCTTTGTTATCTCTAAACCATTCAACAGATTCTTTAAAAGCCCATTCACCAGACGTTCCTAAATTATCTAAATCTGGTGGCAATCTTAAAGCAATGACATAAGCATCATTTTCAGTTAAATTTGTTATGCGCTGACTCATTATGTGATGGTAAGCTCTTTTCTGTTCTTCACTTAAGTAAGTGTTTAAGTCTTCCTCTCGTTTATGAGTAGAGGTAGGTTCAGATTGTAACTTTTTTTTCGTTTCAATATCAAAAATATTTAATCCATTAGGGGAAACAGGTATTTGATATTCATCTTCAGATTCACTTTTTTCTTGTGAAGTTTTCTTCTTTAAAAACTTTGTGAAGGTAGAGCATATATCAATAGCTAAAGCCCATTTCACTTTAAAGTATTCAATGATCTTTAAATAATTATTATGTATAGTCAAGATGTAAACGGAAGGGGCGATTTTCCCATGCCGTCTTACCTTTATTTGTTGGCATACTCCTAAATCTTGCAACCAATTAAACACAAAGTTTATAACAGGCTTTGAAATGCCAGATTTTTTGCTAATATGATCTTGTTTAACTTGGCTATATCCTTCTTGTACCAAATAAGATAAAACAGTCTCTAAAGCTTCATATTTTCTTTTTGTAAGGTAATCTTTAGTGGTAACACCTTCATATTTATGGACAATTTTATCAATATATGTAGTAACTTGCTTGATTGATTGATTAATAGCCCCTGGTGTTTTTGATAAGTGTTTAATTCGAGGACTTAATTCAGCTTTTGCTCGACTAAGCAAAAAGTTGTTTAATAACACAGAAAAAACCTCCTATTTTTTTCCACCACAAAGATACAGAAAAATGCTGGAAAAGTAGAGGTTTTTATTCACATTATATATATTAGGTGCTATAATGGTTCTAGATAATATATATTTTGATATGGATAAAACCCCTACTCTCTTAGGATTTTTAATTGATTCAGCGGCCAAACTGATAGATCAATTAAAAATGGCTTGTGGTAGGGTTTTTTTATTTGTAATAATTTAACCGATAAATTTATTTATGCATTAATTTTATAACTATTAAGATAGAATATCAATCTAATAATTAGTATTTTTTACTTAAACAGTTTGTTTATAGATTAATTGAATTAAATTATGGCGTGTAATCTTCAAAAAAGGTCTCTAATGTTTAGAGACCTTTTTTTGTAGTTCATGTTGAAGGTAATTTGTGAAATTAACGAAATCTACATGTAACTGATCGTACTTATATCCAAAAAACTTAAGGTATTCAGTCAGTTCTTTTTCTAATTGTTCTTGTTTTTTATCAGGCAACAAAAGAATTTCTTGATGTAATTCTTTTACTTTTGTATATATGTCTTGTTTCTTTTCATGTTCGCTTATTGTCAAATATAATTCTACATTATTAATTATGTCTTGTTTATGTTCAATTTTTTCTGTAGCTATTTCATTATTTAGAGTAGGTGTGTCACTTATTCCTATTAAATAGTCAGCGCTAACATCAAAAATTTGTGCTATTGCAGCCAAAATGTTGTACGGTGGCTCTGATCCTTTCTTTTCCCAATTCGATACAGATGCAGAACTAAATGAAGATCCTACAACTTCACTTAATTTTTCCCCTAACTCCTTCATTGACCAACTACGTTCTTGGCGTAATTTTCGTAAACGCTCGCTAAAAATATTCATATTTTTAGTCCTTTCATATAAATTCATATTTCAGATACGTTAAAAATACTAAAATGAGTATAAAATACATATTATTTTGTATATATTTAAGTAAATTAAACTGAAATATTTTATTTTTAGTAAATTTTACTTGTTTTTCACTTTAAAAGTGATGTATACTTAATTTATACTAATCGAGAGGAGGTATTTAATACTTATGTTATTAAGTGAACGGCAATCAAAAGATTACTCTTTAACACAACTCGGTCAAAAAGTTAATATTAAACCTCAAGTTCTTCATGCGATCGAGAAAGGAAAAACAAGTGTTAATTCCGAAAGAGCAGAAAAAATTGCTAAGTTTTTTAATAAACCGGTCGAATACTTTTTTATACCAACTTATTACCGAGTTCGAGAATAAATAAAAAAAGTTAAAGTTACTAAATAAAGTTCCAAAGTAACCATATAAGTTTAATTATAGTAAAAAAAACTAGTAATTCAAATAGAATTAATGATTCAAAAACTGATCTTTGAAAACTGCATATCATTTGAGGGAGCTGTTAGTATGTTGAAACGATCGTATCAAACGTTACTCATTGCTATGAGTATGCTTCTAATTGTCTTAAGTTTTGTATTTCCACTTAATAAGGCAAGTGCTGAAGTTATCAATCGTGAGAAGTACGAAATGGATTGGAGTTTTAGTCCCATGTATGGGAAAAACCTACGGACAGAATTGTTGAAGAATACGGATGGGCAAATTGCGTATTGCTTAACGTATGGAAAATTAAGTCCAAACGGTAATGATCTTCCGGAAATGGGGCGTACAGATGATATTGTGTATCGGGTTCTTCTAAATGGATATCCGCAAAAGAGTCCAGAAGAATTAGGTGTTTCTAACTGGAAAGAAGCGCATTATGCGACACAGCTTAGTGTTTGGGCAGCGTTGGGTCAAATTGACATCAATGAAGTTCAGCATCGTAATGGAAATGTTGCGAAAGCTGTAAAAGCCATTATTGGTGGTGCAAATGCAAGCCAGGAAACACAAGACCTGTACATGAATGTAACGCCAACAGACAATCAAGAAGCAAAACTTAATGGTGAGTACTTTGAAACGACAGTGTATCAAATTCAAAGTAACGCTAAGAACGGTGTATTTACAGTTCAACTAGCTAATGCACCGAATGGAACGAAAATTGTTTCTACAAAAGGTGAAGCGAAACAACAATTCAATTTAGGAGAACAATTCCGTATTCTAATACCGAAATCCTCTCAAACAGGTAACTTTTCCTTAAAAGTAACATCTAATCTTTCTAATTTGCAGGCAGTTGCTTATCAAGGAACTGATAAAGTCCAAGATGCAACAGTCCTTTTAGAAAAAAATGAGGAAAAAGTGAGTGCCGATCTACAAGTAAACTGGAAATCTCTTGGTGGATTGAAAGTTGTAAAAGTGGGAGAACAAAAAGAATTGCTACAAGGTGCCGTATTTGAAGTCATGAACAGTGCAAATCAAAAAGTAGGCACAATAACTACAAATGAGCAAGGTTCAGCGAGCCTTTCTGGTTTAGAAATCGGAACTTATACTCTTAAAGAGGTAAAATCACCTACTGGTTATGTATTGAATGGGCAGCCACAACAGATTGAAGTTAAAACAGGTGAGGTTGCAACAATTACAGTGCAAAATACGAAGGTAAAAGGAAACATTGAGATTAAAAAATTAAGTGACAGTGGAAAAACACTTCCAAAAGTAGAGTTCACAGTGTATACAGCAGAGGGAAAAGAAGTCACAAAAACAATTACAAACGAGCAAGGGATTGCACAAGTGAAGGATCTTCCGTATGGAAAGTATTATTTTGTTGAGACAAAAGGGGTAGAAGGATACCTTCTGAATCAAACTAAATATCCATTCGAGATTAAAGAACAAGGAAAAACACTGACATTTACGGTTGAAAATAAACAAGTAAAAGGAAACGTGCAACTTCTAAAAGTAGATGGAGAGAATCCAGATAAAAAATTAGAAGGTGCGGTGTTCATTCTTCAAGATAGTAAAGGTAAGAAAATTAGTGAACACAAAAGTGATAAAAACGGTTTGATTGAAGTAAAAGACTTAACATTTGGAGCATACTCATTTGTTGAGAAGCAAGCACCAACTGGCTATGTTTTAACAAAAGAATCTATTCCTTTTAGTATCTCGGAACAAGGAAAGACAATCATGCTAACAGCGAAAAATAAGCACATCACAGGAGAATTAGAGATTAGCAAGGTAGACATTGCGGATGGCAACAATAAGCTTCCGAACGCTGAATTTACTATCTTTAACGAACAAGGAAAAGAAGTTGCAAAAGGAAAAACGGATGAAAACGGCATTGCAAAATTCAAGCTTCCATATGGAAAGTACAGGTATAAAGAAACATTCGCACCAGACGGCTATTTACTGAATGAAGAGATATTCCCTTTTGAAATTAAAGAGGATGGTCAAATTATTAAGCATACGGTGAAGGATCAGAAGAAACCGACACCACCTACACCAGAGACACCAAAACCAGAACAGCCAGAACAACCACAAAAACCAGAAATACCACAAAAGCCAGAGCAACCAGAAGCACCACAACCGCAGGTACCGGAACAACCAAAAGTAACCGAAAAACCTGTCATTCCACAACTAGAGAAACCACAACAGATTGTTATGAAACCACAACTAGAACAAACACCAAAGAAAATCGAAACGTATCTTCCAACAACAGGCGGTAAAGCTGAAAATCCATACATAAAATGGATTGGTCTTGCATGTGTCGTACTTGGCTTAATTGGAGCTGTATTTGCAGTAAGAAACCGGAAGAAAGCTCAATCTTGATATGAAAGAATATGAAGCTCATTTTAGTGAAGTAGATGAAAATCCGTTAGGGTTTGCTATTGGATGTCGGAATGCATGTATACTCGTTATTCCCATTTGGATTGTTGTTTTTTGGATAGGGAGCAAAATATAAAAAACCGAAAGGGAGATGAAATGAAATGTCAGGAATCAACCTTGGTAATGTTAAACAAAGCTCTATTAATCCATTGGATATAAAAAATATATATGAAACGAATAAGGAAAAAAATCATGTGTATGTAGGGGAAATCGGAAAAGGAACGGGTTATCATATAGGTGATTTGCTTTCTAAAGAACTTATGCAAGCTTTCTCAATCGCACAAACTGTAATTAAACCAATAAAACAGCATGATTATTGTATAGAATACGCTACAAAATTATTGGCAGGAAGTATTCTGTATCTGAATCAGCGACATAAAAGTTTGTATTACCTTGATGTGAAAAAGGCTATTGAGTTCACAGAAAAATTATATAAAAGCGAGGCAAATTTGGTAGAAGTAGTGGATTCGCTTAAAAAGGAACATCCAGCGTACCATATATTTCATGAACTGGGTTTTTATTCAGAAGAAACAAGGGATACGATAATTGTTACATTGCTATACAATCTAGAAAAATATCAGCGTGAAAAATTAAATCCTGAGAGAGAGAGTATTTTTGGTTTCAGTAGTAATCATAAGGGGAAAATGAAATAGGAAGGAGTGCAACGCATGTTAGGCGTAGCTAAGAAGTATACAAAGGTGATAAGAGCGTTGAAAGAACTGAATGAAGGGGAAAAGGTTGCAGGTGTGATAAAAGCTCGTTTTGGAGCTTATAAAACGGTCATAGAAGGTGTGAAAGAAAACGCCAACGATTTTATTTTCATTTTTGATCCAAAAGGTATCTTTTATGAAGATACCCATCACGAAAAACGAAAGCAGGGGTATCACATCATCAAACATGATTTATTAATTGGTTATGAAACGCTACAAATGGATCTAAAACAAAAATCCGTTGTGTACATCAGTGTAGAAACGGAAATAAGTACGTATCAAGAGAGAGGAGAAGCATTATCAAATTTTCTTCAATATCTAACAGAATGCAAGAATATAAGACCGATTCACCTGGTATTTCATCAATATGATTTGTACCCGATCCCTCATATGGAGCAGTTTTTAAAAGAAAGCGCAACATACCACATTCAGCATTCAATCGTAGTTGAATCTCAATCCGCATTACAACACATATACGGAAAAGAGGCAGCACAACGCATTATCACTTCGTACAACACAACAATCCTAGCATGATCTAAAGCACTCGTTCACTATTTCATCCTATCTAGATGGCTAGAAAACTAGACAAGGGAGAAGCGTTTTTCTCCCTTCTTTATCAAAAATAGGAGGCGTTCATATGGGAAAAGAAAAAAGACTCACATTTTATGATATTGCGGCATCACAAGCTCATAGTGTTAAAACTTTTGATGGAAAAACATACGAACTGAAAGGCACGATAGCAATTGAAAATAGCACAGGAAGCATTGAAAAGGTGGCTCAAATTTATTATCAAGTGCGCTCGGTTAGAAATGAACATCAAAACTTAATTGCTAAACGAAAAAATAAACATGCGGAATTAGTAGCTTTCAAACAAAAATGTAAATAAAAAAAGCGATTTTGAAGTGTGCTGAGAACATAGCACAAAGTAAGTTGCTCTTTGACAATTTAGATATATATTGCGTATCTTTTCCTTTCAGTATTGATGTAAAAGGATGATATACGGCTTTCAATATATATGCGTGCCTCCCTTCGAAAGGTCACTAGAGGGGTTAGGTATACGATTATCGTTGGGTGAGTAAGATCGTAAAACTCATCTGTGACCACTGGGAAATGCAGTGTATCAAAGACCTGTTTGTGTCAGTACTCGTGAGGAATATCCCATTTTGACATTCTGAAGAAGCGAGGAACATCACAACAGTAGATACATAAGGTTCTACGTTCACGCCAAAATACGTAGTGCGGTATTGGGCATATAGAAGCTAGGTCGGGATTAGTCTCTATACGCATGCCAATACAGGGTTCGTCATTCCAGCCATAAATGATATTTCCATTTTCTATCCCACTTTCCTTTAAATGTTATAAAATAAAGACAGATGTTGAAGTTAAAATGTGTCTCATCACACTTCAAAATCGCTTATAAAAATATGACATAGGGAGGAACATGCATGAGTCGTAAAGGGTGGATCATTTCCGCTATTGTTGGACTGTTAATTGCAATTGGTATTGGTTCAACATTTGTCTTTGGTTCGGGAAAAGGGGAAGTAATGGAACTTAGTCCGTTAGAAATGAAGAAATTTATGAGTGAGGATGGAACAGGTTTTGTTATGCTAAATTCTACTAAGAAAAAAAGAGAGAATTGGCTTCATATTATAAAAAAAGCAGCGCAGGAAGAAAAAGTACAGATACAAGAGTTAGATGAAGAAAGTGAGGCGGTTCCACCTTCAAGTAATCCTTATGATTGGGGATTATCACAAAGAAGAGATGCGCTTGCTTATTATGAAAAAGGGAAATTGAAAAAAGATATTGATTTTTCCACATTTAAAGAATCCGAACTTGAAAAAGAAGTTACCTATTTCATCCGAAATTGCAAAGAGCAATATCAGAAGTAATCACATAATCATTGAAAGGTGGTGATACAGTGGCGATTACGCAAAGGGAATTAAAAAAAGAAAAAGATATGGTAGCAAACCTATTAAGAGCCAATGGTCAGGATTATAACCATTGGCTTCATTTACATCATCAGAAATACATTGAAGAAAATCAAGATTTAGTAATGAAAGCTTTACAGGCTTATAAAGCAACATCAACAGAAGTGAAAGAAGAAAGCAAGGCGAATGAATCAAGTCAGCTTAGTAACGTATAAGCTTTTAAAAATGAAAAGGGAGTGAATGTATATGTCAATGTTGGAAACATTATCTCAAATGTTAGTGTTAGGTGATGCGATGGATGGTCTAATCAATACAGGTAATTCTTTTATTGCATGGATGCAAAGAGGGGCAATGGTTAGTACAGCGATTGTATTTTGCTGGGGCGCTTATCTACTAATTTGGGGCGGTGAACGAGGAAGACATAAATGTATTTGGTGGTTTCTTGGTGGGGCAGCCGGACTTGTTATCGTAATGGGATGCCAATACTTAGCAGAGAGCGTAAATAGCAATGTGAAATTTGGTCAAATCTTATTCCCGTTTTTCTGGATGAAATAGTGAAAAAATATAATTAAGGCAATGAGGAGGCTATGCAAAAGGTATGGCTTTTTTTGTTGCCTTTTTTTATTAGAATTTGAATTTTGTTAAGGAAGGGAGATGAAGATATGAATAATTGTACACATAAAGAAGTTGTATTTTCTAAAGTGAAAGCTGAAGTCCAACAAGAAAAACAATTATTAGTGGAAATATACAAAATGGCTTTTGAACACTTTTTAAATAATGTATTTACTACAAATTTTTTAAAATCACGAATAAAAGAGAAATTAGGATATGGTGAAAATGTTTTAATTTTTAAATTCGCTAAAGATCAATATGGAAAGACTATAACGGATTTTGAATTCGCTAATATGATAGCAGACGTATTTTTTTACAAGTGGTTAAAGGAGGCAATAGGTTTTGCATTAGTCAAAAGTAAGTTTAAAAATTATAAAAGGTTAATTAAAGATAATTTTATTTGTGATACTTCTAAACTTACTTTACGAGAAATTAAAGATTTAGTTATAGATAAAAGTGAAACATGGCAGTTGCTCTTAAAAACAATTGAGAACGAAAATATTAAATATGATTTTTTTCAAGGTGATGATTGCTTGATATTCAAAATGAATTTTTAAATAAAATCTTTAAAATCAAATGGAAGAAAGGAGAAGCCATGTTTGTCATTTTTAAGAGTAGCAATGGAACAGAAATTGAATCGGATAAGCAATATTCGTTTCATGAAGCTTATATCTTAACGAAGCGATTAGAACGAGTTTATAGAGAGGCAGGGCGGCAAGAACATATTGATTTCGATTTGTTAGATGGTCATTCCAATGAAATTTATAACGGTACGTTATCACTTGGTTCGAGATATGCAGATCACATTTCTAAAAAAATGAATGTGATGCAATTAGATCCGGAACAAGAGGAACAAAAGAAGGAGCTGTTAGAAACGTTAGAAAGGGAAATCAATGATTCTCCTTTTCATGAAGAATATGAATATCAAGAAGAATTACCAGTAAGAAAGGAAGAACCCTCTTATAGTCCATCGAATGAAATAGAGCCACAAGTAAAGACTGGAAAGGAAAATAGAAAAGGATTTAAGATTATTGCGAGTGTCATAGGAAGCGTGGTGTTAATTGGAGCTGGTGCCATATTTGCCTTTAAGTTATTCTCTTCCGAACCAGTTTCGAGTGCAAATGCTGGCTCTGAACAATATGTAGTAAAAGGATTACAACAGGCAGCCATTCAGCAGTATGGAGAAGCCGTTAAATACTTCGATAAGGTCGATTACACAGAATTAGATAAAGATAGTCAGAAGGCAGTTTTATTTACTTATTTATTAAACGGAAAGGCAAATAAGGCATTACAATATGAGCCGAAATTTGCAGAAAGTGTGGTTGCTTATTTTATTGGGATAGACAACATGAATAAAATCAATGAAATTGATGTCAAAAATGATGTAATCGACTTTGAAAAGGCAGCGCTTAATAAGAAATATGAGGAGGTAATTAAGCTTAAGGGGAAAGTCAATATGGACGGTAGACGTGAAAAACTAATTGTTGAAGCTTTTGTAAATCTAAAAAAATATGAAGATTGTTATTCTTTTGCCAAAACGCAAGGAAATAAAAACGTAATGAAAGAGGTCAAAGAATTAGAGAAACGAGATATTCAACAATCTACGATAAGTGAAGAGGAAAAGAAAGCTAAGATTGAAAAAATTGATAAAGATCTACAGAACATCTAAGGGGGAGAGAATAACATGCCTTTAAATTATGAGAATCTGTACAAAAAAATGGGAATTGTTTTTCTTGGTGGTTCATTGATATTAAGTACGACAGGTTGCAGTTGGTTTGGAAGTAAGGAATCATCAAAAAGTAAATCAGCTATTACAAAAAAAGTAGATAAGAATAAGCCGGAGGAAAAGAAAGAAGATCTGAACAAACAAGATTTTGAAGCAATTACAGAGAATGCAATTCAAAGTAAGGATAATGAAGTTGCTTATGTACTCGAAGAGCTGGATAAATCAAAAATTAATTTTAAGGAAAAATCTATTGTAAGTAATCTTCAAAATGGGGATGACACCACTTCTCGTGTTCTAGCACTCTTTGATAAAGAAACAACAGATAAAACACTTCAAGATACAACAAAAGATAATGTGATTGCAGCTATTACAGATAATAAGCCACAAGTCACCGTGAATGGAGATCATTTTGCATTCGGTGATCAAAATATTGATTCTTCAGTAGCGAGTATAGGTGATATTCTTCCACCAGAGAAGAAACCAGATACAATTGTGAATCCACCAATTATAACGGAGGGGGAGAATGGTAATACGGAAAATACAGGGACAGAAAAACTGAAGCCACCAATAGAGCCGGAAAAACCAACAGAGCCAGAAAAACCAACAAATCCAGAGAAACCAACAGAGCCAGAAAAACCAACAAATCCAGAGAAACCAACAGAGCCAGAAAAACCAACAAATCCAGAAAAACCAACAGAGCCAGAAAAACCAACAAATCCAGAGAAACCGACAGAACCAGAGAAGCCAACAGAACCAGAGAAGCCAACAGAACCAGAGAAACCAACAGAACCAGAGAAACCAACAGAACCAGAGAAACCAACAGAACCAGAGAAACCAACAGATCCAGAAAAGCCAACAGAACCAGAGAAGCCGACAGAGCCAGAGAAACCAACAGAACCAGAGAAGCCGACAGAGCCAGAGAAACCAACAGATCCAGAAAAGCCAACAGAACCAGAGAAGCCGACAGAGCCAGAGAAACCAACAAAACCAGAGAAGCCAACAGAACCGGAAAAGCCAACAAATCCAGAGAAGCCAACAGAACCGGAAAAGCCAACAAATCCAGAGAAGCCAACAGAACCGGAAAAGCCAACAAATCCAGAGAAGCCAACAGAACCGGAAAAGCCAACAAATCCAGAGAAGCCAACAGAACCGGAAAAGCCAACAAATCCAGAGAAGCCAACAGAACCGGAAAAACCAACGAATCAAGAAAAGCCAGTTCTGAAACAAAATGAAAAGATGGTAGCGAGTAAATAAAGAGAAAACAACTGATTTTGCCAAAGAGGTAAGAGGTACTCATAAAAAGAGTACCTTTTTAATTTGAAGCTGGATTGAACAGAGGTGATGCTTTGATATGTATAGTGAAAAGATATCAATCAAATATAAATTAGCTGAAAAAGAAGTACTCATTCCATTGAGTGCTTTTTTGTTTGTTGGAATGTTTTTAATCGCTAATTTTTTACTCAACTTATCCTTAGAGCTGATAGAAACAACTTTTAGTGATTTATTACATCCCAAACCGTTTCATATGGAGATAGGATTTCTTTTTCGGATGCCAATTGCAGAACATCCAATTTACTACGTGCTTGTTTTCCTTGTAGTAATTGGAACCATTGCAAGAACGGTGTATAAGCTGAAATCTTCCTTTAAAAACTTAAATAATCATCAGAAAGGTTCTAGTCGTTTTACAACAGTTGAAGAGTTGAAAAAGCAATACCGAGCTGTACCAGATCGAGAGGAATCATTTAAAGGTGGCGGTGGTGTTGTTATCTCCCGACTAGGTGATAAGGTATTCATTGATGATAGCCCGGTAAACAACTTAATTATTGGTACAACACGCTCTGGTAAAGGGGAAACCTATGTATTTCCTACAATTGATGTCTATTCTAGAGCGGAACATAACCCCTCCCTAATTTTTAATGATCCAAAGGGGGAATTGTTCAGCGCATCGAAAGAAACGCTGGAAGAACGAGGTTATCACATTGAAGTTTTGAACCTGTTAACTCCACTTGATTCTATGAGTTATAACTTATTGCAGCTTGTCAAAGATGCCTATAAAGATGGAGATTATTCAACGGCACAAGCATTATGTAAGACACTCTCACACACTTTGTATTACAACCCAACTGTAAAAGATCCTTTTTGGCAACAGTGCGCTATGAGCTTGTGTAACGCCATGATATTAGCCGTTACAGATAAATGTATTGCGGAAGGTACAGAAGAAAAAATCACAATGTATGCAGTTGCAAATATGTTATCAGAACTTGGTTCAAAAGAGGTAATCGTAGATCCAGAAGCAGATCCACAAAATGCATTAGATTTATACTTTGAAGGCTTACCAGCGGATAGCGTTGCAAAGATGCAATATGCAACCTCAAACTTCTCAAAAGGAACGACACGAGGCGGAATTTTCACTCAAACAATGAACGGACTTTCTATTTTTACATTTGATGAAATCGCTAAAATGACCGCAAAAAATAGTGTGGATTTAAAACGTGTCGGTTTTGGAAAAACGATAAAAGGAAAAGTGACACCTAGAAAACGAGTAGACATTGTATTTCCAGATGGCTCAAAGGAGTCTATCAAGGCAGATATTACAGGACGTTTTGCATTAGATTTCAAACAAGTAATACAAGTTGGAGATACCATTCAATGTAATGAAAAAGAAAACCCTCAAACGAAAACATCTATTACTATTACAAAAATAGATGAAAAAACGGGTCATACAGAATTTAAAGTAGTAGAAGAACATGAAGATATGAAAATAACAAAAGTGGATTATTTCGATAAGCCAGTAGCTATGTTTATGATTACACCAGACTTTGATTCTTCGAACCATGTCATTGCTTCTATTTTTGTAAGACAGCTTTATTTTATATTGGCAAAGGGTGCATCCCTCGCTCGTGGAGGGAAATGTCACCGTGAAGTGGTTTTTTGCCTGGATGAGTTTGGAAATATGCCGAGTATTGAAGGAATGGCAAATATTATCACGGTTTGTCTTGGTAGGAATGTTCGCTTTAACCTTATCATCCAGGCATATGCACAATTAAAAAATAAGTATGGTGAAGATGCAGATACGATTGATGGAAACTGTGGGAATACCATCTACATTCTAACAAACGATCAAGAAACCGCCGAAAAAGTATCCAAAAAACTAGGGAATCAGACGATTAACCTACCTTCCCGAAGTGGGAAAGGTCTTTCTACTGATAAAAATAAAACGGAAGGTCTAGACCAACGCCCACTGTTAACAGCAAATGAACTTATGAATTTTAAAGAAGGAGAAAGTGCTGTTATTCGTGTCATAAAACGTCAGGATAATAACAGAAAACGGATTAGACCTCGCCCGATTTATAATACGGGAGAAACAGCCTTAAAATACAGATGGGAGTACTTAGGCGTAGAGTTCGATACAGATAAATCTATTTTAGATATAGATATTGATTCTCTACATGATGATGTAAATCCAAAATCACTTATTGTAGATTTTCTAGGAGAAAGAAAATCAGAACAAATTGAGAAAAAAACATCAGAACCAGAACAGGAAAATTTGCCACCAGTAGAGACATCGCAGCCAGTAGAAGAGCCAACAATGATGGGTATTGATGAAGAGATTCCGGAAGAGGCATTTCATCAGGAAGACAGCCCGTTTGATTCCCTTTCCATTGAAAATTGGAAGGAAAAAACGGTTAATGAATTTTTTGAATCTGATTTAGCGGTTTTGAAACTGGTTGATAAGTTCTTTTTAGCGCAGTTAGGCAAGTCATTAGATGAAGTTGAAAATCAAGAAATGGGCGAGTTTTACAGTGAATTTCAAATGTTGGCTCACAATGACCACATCGACAAAAGTGTTTATCAAGCAGTCGAAAACAAGATTAATCGAATCTTGCGTGATTTAGAAGAAAAAGAACAAGTAACAAGTTAGAAAGCACTCAAATAATTGAGTGCTTTTTTGATTTCAAACATAAAGGAGGAAGAGGGAATGTGTATACCGACAATCACGGATAAAATGCAATTGATTTTAGATAGTTACTCGCCATTTGTAACAGAAGAAAATGAGGTCATTCTTGGTCTAGAAGATGCGGTTCTTTTCCTTTCAGTAGATCGGGAACAAAAAGGAAAATTGATTATTCGTATCGACAGACTAAATGAGAGAGTGAATTGGACAGCAAAAGAAGTATTAGGGCAATAGCAAGCATGAGAGGAGGGTAAATAGTGAAAGATGAAGAGATTTTAAAAACTATAGAAGCGTTCTCGGATTATCTTCAAGTAGGAGATATCGTGAATTATGTATTACGTTGGCTAGGATGGTTCCTAATTGTAGGCTTATCTTTAGTTGTAGATGCTTTAGAAGGCGTGACAGATGCCATACTAGGGATTAAAGGATTCTTTAATTCACCGGAAATACAAAATTTTGTTGATATGTTATATCCATTGTTTGTCGTTCTTTTAGCCATTTCGTTTTTATATATTGGCTATATGTTTATTATGAACAAACAAATGAATCGTTCTCAAATTATCATCAATATTTTCGTAACATTGAGTGTACTTTGTTTATTAAGTACGGGTATGACAAAGGTTGATAAGTTCACCGATGATGCCATAGCAGTTGTGAAATCTGAACAAAAGGGTTCTTTAAGTGATGAAATTATTAAGAAGAACATAACAGATATTGCAGTAATAGATGAAAATAAATGGAAAAAGAAAGAAGATATGAATCCGAAGAATCACATTCCAGAAAAAAACATCAGGCAGATAGATATTACTGAAAAAATAGATAAAGATTTTGAATTTGCAAAGGATAAAAAGTTATCAGATGAAGGACAAAAAATATTGAAAAATAAAAGAGTAATGGATGGGATGGGAGTTGCATCTTTAGCTGAATTAAAAGATGGATGGTTTGATTTCTTCCCAGAAAAGTATTATCGCTGGCATTGGAATTTCTGGAATATATTCTTTACTTTACTGATAACAGGATTAACTTTGTTGTTAGTAAGTATTAAGTTAGCTAGATTATTTTATGAATTGGCATTTAACTATTTGCTAGCGAACATATTAGCACCAGCCGATGTTGCGAATGGCCAAAAGTTAAAAGCTGTATTATCTAATATTCTCAATATATTTATAGCAACGATTATGATATTCCTATCTTTGAAGCTATATCTAATGGGTACGGCATTCCTCCATGACAAACTAAATGGTGTACCGTATCTGATTGCATTAGCGGCATTTAGTATGGCAGTTCTAGATGGTCCGGCAGTCGTAGAAAGGTTATTTGGAATAGATATTGGATTAAAGAGCAGTTGGGGCATGTTAGTAGGTGGTTTCGCACTTGGTAAAGGAATTGGCAGTCTCGCAAACTCAAAACCAATGAAGAGTCTCGGAAATATGATTGGAAAAGGAGCGAAAGGTGCAGCAGAAGGAACTGGTGTTGCAGCAGCTAAAACAGCAAGTGCGGCAGCGATGGCAACAGGTGGCGTGGCAGGGCTTATAAGCGGTTTGAAAAAAGGGAATGAGTCTGAAAATAAAGAGTCCTTGCAAGATCAAATGAAAAAAGCGGATCAGAAAAAAGCAAATGGTAATGATGTAGCAAAAAATGAAAAAGAAAAAGGTAACTTAAATAAGGAAAAAGATAAAAAGAATGGTGGTACGCCATCTATTCAAGAAGACATGAAAAAAGGAGGGAACGAAAACCCAGGGGGAGTGAATGGGCAAGAATCGGGAACAACAAGTCTTCAAGATGAAATGAAAGAAGCTGGAAAATCAAATGGAGCGAGTGAAGGAAATCCAACAGCAGGAACAGTAAGACAAGGAGCAAGTGAAGGAAGTCAAACAGCAGGAACAGTAAGACAAGGAGCAAGTGAAGGAAGTCAAACAGCAGGAACAGTAAGACAAGGAGCAAGTGAAG
>NZ_JBNPJZ010000096.1:0-28532 GCF_050312695.1 Bacillus sp. AF62
ACAGAAGATAGAAGGTGTGCGGTATGAGTTTACTAGATAGTATAAAAATTGCCCTATCTTCTATTTTAGCTCATAAACTACGTTCAGCTCTTACGATGCTCGGTATTATTATCGGGGTAGGTTCGATTATTACTGTCGTTGCAATTGGGCAAGGCGGGGAAGCGATGCTAAAGTCGAAATTCGCAGGTTCTGGTGGTAATAACCTTATGCCAATTCAATTTAAACCAGATATTAATGATGAGTTTGCTATAGGTGGATTTGAAATGCCGAAGTTAACGGAAGAGGATATTTTGGAAGTAAAACAAGTGAAAGATGTTTCACATGTTATTACGACAAACCAGAATTCAGAGGTGCTTGATGTAAATGATAAAAAAGCAAATTTGAATGTTATTGGTCTTGATAATGAATATTTTGCGGTTAATAAAGTAAAGGTCGTAAAGGGACGTACTTTAAATGAATCAGATATTTCTCATGCAAATAACGTCGTGATGATTAGTACAAAAACAGAAGAGACGTTATTTAAGGGCGTAAATCCAGTAGGACAAATTATTGAGATGAAAGGACAACCGATGCAAATTGTCGGTGTGTATACATCTGATAATGAATTTATGGGATTTGAAATGGAAGAAGCGTTAATCCCTCTTACGTTATGGCCTGTTTTATACGGAACAGATGAAATTCAAAGTATCGCAATTCAAGCTAAAAATGTAGACGATTTAGAAGCAGCAGGGAAACAGGCTGTTGATGTATTAAATAGTCGTAAGCCAAGTGAAATTCCGGGTAAATATGAACTGGTTAATTTAAAAGAATTCCAAGAAAATGTTTCTAAAGTTACTAACATTATGACGATGATCATCGGTGGTATCGCTGGTATTTCATTAGTCGTTGGTGGTATTGGTGTTATGAACATCATGCTCGTATCTGTAACAGAGCGTACTCGTGAAATTGGTGTACGTAAAGCACTCGGAGCAACGCGTAGTAAAATTTTATTACAGTTTTTAATTGAAGCAGTTATGTTGACGCTTCTAGGTGGTTTAATCGGAATTGGTCTTGGGTATGGCGGAGCATATATCGTTTCTACATTCGCAAAATGGCCACCACTTGTTTCATGGGAAGTTGTCGTTGGAGGCGTACTGTTCTCGATGACACTCGGTATTATTTTCGGATTAATTCCAGCAAATAAAGCTGCGAAATTAGATCCAATTGAAGCATTGCGTTATGAGTAATTAAATAGTGTAGTAGAACTACACATTACCGTTCTAGTGGGCGGTTCGTAGCCTCTTGCATGAGGAAGTGAACCGCCCGTTAGAACGGGTTATATAAATAGAAGGAGGCGTTATAATGGAAGCAAATATTAATACGCAAGATGTAGTTTCAAAAAAGCCATCATTATTTGGAATGATTACTTCTCCAGGTGAGCAGTTTGAGAGAATGAAGACGAAAAGTCCGGTTTGGGGAGTATTTTTCTTATTTGTTATATTAGGAACGATTATAGCAACAGCAGTGTCTTACTTAACATTAATTAGTACTCCAGAATTGGCAAAAGAATTAAATGGTGAAGCAGGGGCAATGGTAAAAGGATTTACCCTTGGTGGAGGCGCACTTGTTGGTCTATTAGGAACACCTATAGGTCTCTTTATTGCGGCAGGTTTTTATAAAATTATTATGATGTTTATGAGCAATGATACACCGTACATGAAAATACTATCGATTTACTTATATGCTAATCTGGTTTATTATATCGGCGGATTGTTAAATGCAGGATTAGGCTTTATTTTTGATGGAAATGGCACTGATGTTTATACAAGTTTAGCTCCTTTATTTGAACAAGGGACAGTAGCACATGGAATTGCCTCTTCAATTGAAATTTTTAATATTTGGAGCCTTATTCTAACAGGACTAGGCTTACACATTGTAGCTGGTTTAAGTAAGAAACAAGCTACGATTTTAATTGTAATCTTCTTTATCCTAACAATTGCATTCGGCGTTGTAAGAGGTTTAGTAAGCGGCTTTGGTGCATAACATATTATTTTAAAAAGGTGACTCTTCAAGAGAGTCACCTTTTTTATTTTTATCCCTATTTCAAATACCACCAACAAAATTTCAAATACTACATAGTGTAATTTCAAATTCCATCGGTAGTATTTGAAATTACTCACAGTGAAATCTTTTCTTTATTTTTATATTGTGAAGGTACCGCGGAATACTAGAAAGGTATACCTTTTAGAAACGGGTACTATGTGAAGCCAGCGACTTTTAAAGAGGCAGTTGTTTTGTATGAAGGGATGATTGTGAATCAAATAAAGAAGCTAGGTATTTATCAAGATCATGAAGAGTATTATCAATGTGGTTTAATTGGTCTTTGGTATGCGTATGAAAGGTATGATGCTGAGAAAGGGAGTTTTCCCGCATATGCAGTCGTAACGGTGCGTGGTTATATATTAGAGAGATTGAAGAAAGAATCTACTGTACAAGAAAGATATGTATGTGTAGGGGAGTATGAGGATATCTTTCATTTTGAAGACGTTGAAATGAAAGTGAAGGATTTTATGAGCGTGTTAGATGAGAAGGAGAAATATATTATTTTTGAACGTTTTTTTGTAGGGAAGACGATGGGAGAAATCGCGTTAGAGATGGAAATGACATATTATCAAGTAAGATGGATGTATCGGCAAGCACTCGAGAAAATGCGAGATAGTGTAAGAGGATAAAAATAGCAAATAGAATGGAAGGTAAGGAAATACTACCTTCCATTCTATTTGTTATTAAGGTGATGAATCTTGCATGTTCATTTGGGATAATACATATCCAGCTTTCCATAATTGCTGACTTAGCTTATGGGAACTAATTTGTATCGTTACGGTAGCTCCGTTTGAAAAATGAATTTTAGCTCGTTTAGCTTTTTGGAAAAACTCTATTGTATGAACATGTTTAAAGAAAAGCCAAATACAATTTGGAGAAGCAGGAGATTCTGTTGGGAAAGCACAAATATATTCTCTATGATTGATCGGAATTGGAACGTTTTGTTTAAATTTAAATTTTGTTTTTACGGCATTACGTCTCCCTTGATAAGTAGAATGAATATTTGTTAGACAAGATTTCTGTATAAGTTGGAGAGCAGTTTGACAAGAGTAAAGATGGTTCCCGCTACTGTCGATAATTTTTGTACGGTAATAAGGGTGTTTACATGGTTCAAGCATCATTGTAGAACTAGAAATAAAAATGTTGTTTTCATTATCCATAATTCTATATCCTCCCTTATAATTTTCATTCTGAATATAATTATATATAAATTAAGTAAATTAATTGTTAATATTCTATTTCATATTGTAAATTTTGGCTATTCGTTTACAATCAATAGGTGATAGTCTTTCTAATTTGCATCGCTTGTACATATATATGAAAATAGAAAAGAGTAGGCGGTGATATAGTATGAAGAAAAAGTATATTATTATGGCTTTAGTTGTCATTCTCCTAGTATATTTAGCAAACAGCAATCCGAGTAAAGGAGAATATACAGAATGGGCAGCGAAGCAGTTTATGAAGCGTAATGATGTGAGTAAGAAGCTAGATGAAGTTCAAAAAGAGAATGAAGAGGGTCTCCTTGGCGACTTGGCATCGGCCGGTAAAAAGTTAGCGAAAAAGTATGTTGAGCCACAAGTTGGGTTATTAATTGATCATTATACGAAGCGAAATGATTATATATTCTTCTCAACATATACGACTGAGTTTGATATAGGTGAAGAACATTATAAGTACGTATGCGTCGGTTTTTCAAAGATTTTTATTCCGATTGAAATGCCGAAGAAAAAAGACGAATCTGCAAAATGATGCAGATTCGTCTTTTTCATTTTATAGAGTAATTGGAACTTCAGATACATTTTTTTCTACAAGGCGAGCTCCCTTTTTTCTTGTATTTTCATCAATGGATGAAAATACAGATGAGGCAAGGATTGTATCCATTACTTGATTTACGACTTGTGCATCGATTGGTGTGATGGGCGTATCGATAGAAAAAACGACTGTTTTTCCATCTTCTTTCGCGAAAATCAATTCTAGTACTTGCATGTGTTATTCCCTCCTTTGTATTTATCCCGCTATTTACGGGGGGTGGGTCTGACGGTTAAATTGCGGGCTAATAATCAGCGGGGATGAATAAAATCCCCACTGATCCGAGTTTTACTTTATAGTTTAGAAAGATCTGATGTACTTACAAGTTGTACAGCGTGAAGTGGTGATGCTTGTAAGGAAGCGAGAGCATGAGCTACGTTGTGTACTTGATCTAAGCTCGCATTTGTTTTAACACGTTTAAATTGTTTGCTCTTGAAAACTGTTTTGCCGTTCTTATCTAATCCGTTGTTTAAGACAAGACGTAAAGTTAAATCCATTACGATTGTTTCAATTGCCATGTGTATCACCTCCTTTCACTTTATAAATAGGATACAAATGTCATGTTTTGGCGTGAAATTTTTTCTTTTTTTTGGTACCCTTAAAAGATTAAGAGAGGAGAATTCTGGATAATGAATCGTAAATGGTTATTTTGGATTCCTGTATTACTATGGATGGGGCTGATTTTCTATTCTTCGGCACAACCATATAAAAAGCAGGATATGCGTTCAGATATTGAACAATATGTAAATGTTGAATTTGTGAAAGAGCATTTTTCATGGGTATCTATCGATTATGGTGGAGGAATCCCTGTTAGTATTGCGAATAAAGGTGTAGGCGGATTTATTGAGTTTTTCCTTCGTAAAGGTGCTCATTTTATGGTGTTCTTTATGCTAGGTTCATTGATTTATTACGCTTTTCATCGATCAGGTCATTCGAGGAAAAGATGTTTTATATATGCCCTTCTTTTCGTTGCGGGTTATGCAACATTTGATGAGATTCACCAATGGTATACGGGGGACCGTACACCAATGTGGCAAGATTCATTGCTTGATACGTGCGGCGGATTAACGGGGATTATAATAAGTAATTGGTTTTGGAATAGAAAAAAGAGCTAATCTCATTTTGAGATTAGCTCTTTTTGTTTGATGTTTATACACCAAGTAATTCTTTTAGTTCGTCTGTTGATAGTTCAGTCATCCAACTATCGCTTGTGATGACTGCGTTGTTTAGAGATTGTTTTCTTTCTAGCATTTCATCAATTTTTTCTTCTAATGTTCCTGTTGTAATGAGTTTGTGAACATGAACAAATCGTTTTTGACCGATACGATATGCGCGGTCTGTTGCTTGATTTTCTACAGCTGGATTCCACCAACGATCATAGTGAATGACATGGTTGGCAGCGGTTAAGTTTAACCCTGTTCCACCAGCTTTTAAGGATAAGATGAAAATGTCATACGTTCCGTTTTGGAACTCCTCAATCATCTTGTCACGATCTTTCTTCGGTACGCTACCGTTTAAGAAGAGGACGCGTTGGCCGAATTTTTCTTCTAGCACACGTTTTAGCATGTTCCCCATGCCGATGTATTGAGTGAAGATTAGACAACTTTCATTTTGGTCTTTTATATTTTCGATAAGCTCCATTAACGTTTTTGTTTTCATAGAGCGTTCAACGACATTTTGTGGCTCTTCTTCTTTTAAATAAAGAGCTGGATGATTACAAATTTGTTTTAACTTGTTCAGCATAAGTAATATAAAGCCGCGTCTTTCAATTCCGCTTAATCCTTCTACATTTTGTAATGTATCTTGAACAAGTTGTTCATATAAGGAAGCTTGTTCACCGGAAAGAGGGCAGTAAGCTTTTTGCTCTTGTTTATCTGGTAAATTTAATGCGACTGTTTGATCTTTCTTCGTTCGGCGCAGTAAAAATGGTGAGATAAACCGTTGAACTTGCTGGATTTTTCCTTCATCACGATCTTTTTCAATCGGTGTGACGAAGCGGCGCTGGAATTGCCCTAAGCTTCCGAGATATCCATGATTAATAAAGTCAAAAATGGACCAAAGTTCAGCGAGGCGATTTTCCATCGGTGTACCAGTTAAAGCGATTTTGTGATTTGCTTGCAAGTTTCGTACTGCTTTCGACTGTTTCGTATGTGGGTTCTTAATATTTTGTGCTTCATCCAAAATAACAGCATCCCAGCATAATGAAGTCAGTTCTTCCTCATCGAGCTGAGCCAATGCATAAGATGTTAATACAACATCTGCCGATTGAAGGAAATCTTCAAAAGAATTGCCCTTATCTCTATTACTTCCGTAATGTAATTGAACACGTAAATTCGGTGCGAAACGCTCAAATTCTTTTTGCCAATTTCCAAGAACAGATGTCGGTGCTACGATTAATGCAGGGCCTGTTTTGAGATTGTTTTCTTTTATATATAGTAAGTAAGAGATTGTTTGAATACTTTTCCCGAGTCCCATATCGTCAGCTAGCAATGCTCCAAATCCAAGCTTTCGTAAATATAATAACCATTCAATACCGTGTTGTTGATACGGACGAAGTGTTGCGTTTAGTGAAGTGGGGACATCTACTTTTGGAATATCTCCAATATGAAGCAGCTTCTGGAAGAGTTCTTCATAATATCCATCTAGTTCGATTTCGATATCAGTAAACGGGCTATTATCTTCTACAATTTCGGTTTCAGCCGTATTTGATAAATGTTGCTGCAGGACATCTTTCATCTCTAGTCCGTATTTATCGGCACGGTTCATAAGTTTTCTTACTTCTTCGATAAAGGCTGGATCTAGTCGCATCCATTGACCGTTTATATTAAATAGACGTTTGTTTTGTTCAACGAGTTCGAAAAATTCGCTTTCCGATAAATCAATGCCGTTCGTCGAAATGCGCCAGTCAAAATTAACGAGCGTATTCATACCGAAGAACGATTGTGTTTGTGCTGTATTTTGCTTCAACTGAACTCGTAATTTCGGTTTTGTTGCTTTTAAATTTTGCCACCATGATGGTAGTAAAATTGTAATGCCAGCTGCAAGTAATTCATTGCTTGCTTCTGTTAAGAAGTTCCACGCTTCGGTTTCAAAGAGCTCATTTCGGAACGTATCTCCTTCTTTTAACCACGGTATGAGCTTACTAAAACCTTCTTGTGTCTCTGTAATCCGTTCTTCGTAATCGTGCCATCTTTTCGGTAAGGAATCGATGTTTTCATATACATATATGCGATGCGCCCCGCGCTTTGGTGTCACAATTGTTTCAAGCTTCCACATTTCAAATTCTTCTTGTGGTTCTTGCAGTCTTAGTCCGATTGTAAACGGAAGATCATCTTCAATATAACCAATTTTTCGAAGCCAATCTTCTTCATGTAGTGCTGTTTCCAATTGTCTTTTCGTAAAGTCGTAATGTTCATATAGTCTTTTGGCATCTTCCCAGCCGTCATTTGAGCGATTATCTTGTAATATGCTTTCATTAACTGCTGCTGAGAAAAGAGATGCTAATGTGTCATCTTCAATTGGTGTATTTTGAACTTTCCAAGATGGTTGTTTGGACCAATGATTCATATCTGGTACGAAGCTACCACTCGTAAAGGCATCCCATAATTCATTTGCATCTTTCGTAAGGGCTGTAATAGGTCCGTTTATTTGCATATGTGCAAATGAATTCATCGGTTTGTTTGCAATGTATTCAAAAGCTTGTGCATTTGTTAGCATAACACCTTGTTTTCCTTCGAAGGTTGCTTCTTTTAGAAACGTACCGTAGAAAGAAGTGGAGTGCCATGTGAATGCATTTCGTTTCCAACTTGTTACGGATAATGGAGTACCGCTGTCATCTTCTCCCCAAAGGAACCAACCTTGACTAACATGCTGGAGCCTAATTGTTACTTCAGTTTGATTGATCATCGATTAATTTTCCTTTCCGTAATTCCTCTTGTAGTGCACGCAGACGTGAATGGAGATTGGCAATGTGAATAATGAAAGCATCCCATTCATCGGTGCGTTTTAATCGTTTATATAATGTACGTAATTTCTTTAAGTAACGAACTGCGCGTTTATATGATTTACGATTTCGTTCTTCAATCGCCTCTACAGCAGCAAGATGGTAAAGAGGAAGTGCCGCTTCTGGCGCTTCTTTTTCAATATCTTTCAGTGGCTCTTTCAACAGTTCAATTGCTTCAAATCCATATAGGAGATGAAGCTCTGCCCATGTGCGATACTGTTTTTTCGCGAGTACGTACTGTTCGTAGTTTGTGAAACTATATGGTAATAGTTCTTGTAAAATCATTTCGAAACCAGCTTGTTCATTTGTATGTGTTGCATATGTTTCATACATGATTACAAATAGCCGAACGACATCTTTTATGAAAATCGTATTTTCGTGATCTTGGATTGTTTTCTTTACTTGTTTATACGTAAAGGAAAGCCAATTTTTCGCACGATCCCACTGCATGGCACTTAATAGTTCTTCTAACCAATAGAAGTATAGACTCACAACAGAAGCAGGCTGTTTTTTTAGTAAGTCCATCGCTAGTAGATCTTCGTCATCCAAAAAGAGAAGATGGGAAGACGCTAACGCTTTGGATAGTGGATTGATTTTCGTATCGATTCGTTTTTCTTCTTCTTGTATTTTCTCTTTATTGTTTAAAAGTTCACTCCATATGTGACGATAAATGAAAAATCGCTCTTGCGTATAAGTGTCGGTAGAGAAGAATACTTCATGAACGAGACGAGCTGTTTCTTGTAAAATTATTTCAGACTCTGAAGGAATCGCTTCTGATTGTAAGTCCCGAACGATGGATTCCACTTTGTCTACAAATAGGCGAATGACATTAACAGGTTGGTGATAAGAATACGTTTTGTTTGCGTCGAATGCTTGAATTTCTTCTAATAACTTTTGAAAGCAGTAAAGTGCTGCGTGTAACCTGAATAATTCATGTATCGCAATGACACGCGGAGCTTTCCGCTCAAGTTTCGTATAGAAATCTGTAAAGATACTCATAAGAAAATACATTTGTTTATAAGTAAGCCGAGCTTGTTCTTTTTTAAATGAATCATATTCTTTTTCAAAATATGATTCCCAACTTTTATAGTCAGTTTCTTCAAAAGCTGATGATTGCAATACTTGTCTTGCAGTTCGAATAGGAGGAAGGGAAGGTTTCGTATTATTTTTAAATAAAGTTAATACATCTCCTACTTGCCCGAAACTAGACGCTGCAGATAGTAATACAGCAAGCATATGCTCACATTGTGTTGGTGCGAAGCAATCACAATAACTTTCAGCGACGTTACGAATCGGAATATGAACGCTATATACGTTGCCTTCCGCATCTACAGTTCCTGATAGTGTATAACCATCAAAGTCAACATTGTAGACAACACCACTACGATATAGGTGCCGAGCTGTAGCGACATGTTCCTGATCAGCTGTTTGCTGTGGATCTAGTCCTTGAACGAACTCATTCGCAATCATCATAATTTCATCTTTCGTAATTGAGTGTTGCAGCATAATATTCCTCCGTACACATATTTCTTTCCTTTACCATTATAAACAAAAAATGCTCAAAACAGAAAAAATGAAATTTGGATTACATAACTTGAAAATCATGGTAATATATAAAATGTTAATTTTATATATAAATATATACATATAGGAGGAGAAATGATTTGTCAGATTTACAGACGAAGTTAGGTAGTGGAATGAATAAGTTACAAGAAGGAATAGAACAAGGGAAAATGAAGTTGCAAGTTGCACAAGAAATTGCTCAATTGAAAAAGGGAATGCAAGTGCAAATGCAGAAAAAAGCAGAGGTTCTATTAGAGGTTGGACAGCAAGTGTACGTTCAATTAAGAGGAAATGGAGTAAATGAAGCGAGCTTAAAAGAAATGATTGCTCCAGTTCAAGAATTTGATGTGGCTATTTATCAGGCAAGAAAACGCATTGTTGAATTGCAAAAACAACAAGGTGAAAAAGCTACATGTGAATGTGGTGGACCTTTATCAATAAATGATAAGTTTTGTGGTTCGTGTGGAAAGCCTAACCCGATGTTAGCAGTAGAAAATGAAGGTGAAACGGTAAATTGTATTTCATGTAATGAGCATATCGATAAAAACTCTACTTACTGTCCAGTTTGTGGAATTAAGCAAAGTGGGGAGTGAATTAAATGTATTGTCGCACATGTGGAAAACAACATGGTGAAGAAGTAAATTATTGTCCAAATGAAGGTAGTATGGAGATTGCAGGAGCTATAGATGCAATAACATTAGAAAAAGATACTGCAAAATACTGCAAAGGTTGTGGCAATGAAAATGCTCAAAAAAATTTATATTGTCAAAAGTGTGGGTATTCTTTATTTGTTGCGAAGAAAAAGGAACAATCTGTAAAATTGCCTACAATGGATGGTGCTCCTAAAGTTGAATTTAAAGCAGATAAAGCCGTTTTACAAAAAGGTTTTATTGGTGGGGCTGTTGCAAGTATTCTCATGTTAATTGCTGGTTGGATTGGTAGTTTATTATTTGCTTCTATGTTAAGTGAGATGTTTAGCAAATTTGCGAAAGAATTAGAAATGTTGCCGAATTTTTATTCGAGTGCAACTTCTACGATGTTAAGTTATCATTTACTTGGTTTTACAGCTAACGACGATAGTGGATTGATATTTTCTTTATCTTGGCATACTCCATTTACATTACTATTAATCATTCCATTTATTATTTTCGCTGGTACAGGAATTTGGTTAGGGAAGCAGCATGTTGCGAAAACGATTAAAGATCAAATTTTTATGGCATCAACAGTTGGTATTATTTATGGCGTCTTTTTATTCATTATAAGTTTTATAGCATCACAATCTTTTGCAATTCCATTCTCAGAAGCAGGTAAGATTACGGTTGGCTATTCAGCGATTAAGAGTTTATTGAGTGGTTTTGTATGTGGGACATTATTTACCTTATTAGGATTTATTGCTCATACAAGCAAAAACAATATGGCAGCAGCATTTCAAGAGTTAATGCCATATGGAGCGTCTGTTTATTACGGTGTTTCAGCTATGATAAAAGGACTTTTAGTAACAGCAGTAGCGGTTTGTATTATGGCGTTAGTAAGTAAGGAAGATGGTATTGAACCATTAAAAGAAATAACAACTTTAAAATCTGAAAGTACATTATTAGCATTAGAGTTAACACCTCAATTATGGAGTATGGCTCATTTTGCGCCGTTAGAAGTATCAAGTCCAGCACTTAGTAAGGAATTTACTGGAATTAGTAAGAAATCAAAAGCATATGAGAGCACACTATCGTTTTCATTTATATCAGGCGTCTCTGTAAATGGCGTAGAGCTCAGAGAGATATTGATTTCAAAAGGAGCAAATGAGGAAAGCCTTGCAGAATTTGATAAAGTGAATAACGTATTCCATTATGGTTTATTACTGCTTATTATTCCATTGTTCTTTATGTTTAGAGCGGGAAGAAAGTTAGCTAAATTACCGACTGCCAATATATATATTACATTAGCGGTATGCAGTGGTTCTTACACAATTATGATGATTGTAATGAATATGATTTCTAAGTTCCAAATTAATGTTTCAGGAACTGTAACAGGTTTATTTGGAACAAGTGGAACGGTATTATCTATGCAAAATTCATTTATATATTTAACTTTATTTAGCTTGATTGTGACATATGTAGCAGCATTTGCTGGAATGAAATTAGCTAAAAAATAGGAGGAGAGCACGTTGAAGTTTTGTGGAACATGTAAAAAGAACGTTGCAGACCATTTGAACTTTTGTCCTGAGTGTGGGAGTAAAGTAGAAGTAATCGTTGATAACACTGCTGCTTCATATACAGAATTACAAAGCGAGACAAAACCAGTGAAAAGTAAGAAAAATGTATTTTTAATCATTGGTTTAGCTATTATTGTTATTTTATTATTTGGGGCATATAAATTTGGAGCATATAAGTTTTCAAAAGAAAAGCAAGTAAATGTAATGATTGAAGCATTCCAAAAGAAAGATATTAAAGCAATTGATGAGTTTGTGAAAGCAAATGATTCAAGCTTAAAGATTAAGACAGAGGATATTAAAGCGTACATGCGTTATTTAAAAGAGAATCCTTCTTACAACAAACAATTGTTATCTTATTTACAAAAAGAGACAGTAGATCAAAAGTTAACAAAAGATAAACCTGCATTTAAAGATGGGGAAATAGTAGAAGAGGGAAAAGAGTGGTTCTTATATCCAAAGTATAAGTTCAGCATGAAATCTTATTATATGAGCGTAAGTACAACTGCAAAGAATGCAGAAATATATGTGAATGACAAAAAAGAAACAGAGCTTTCTAGTGATAAAAATTCGAAAGAGTTGGGGCCATACTTCCCAGGTACATATGTTGTAAAGGCAACGGCGAAGACAGAACTTACTGAATTAGAAACAGAGAAAGAAGTAGATTTAGCGGATGAGCAGAGCGAGAAAGTGAAAATTGATTTATCGCTTGAAGGCAAGTATGTAAGCATTTCTTCTGATGAAAGTGATGCAACTGTATTTGTGAACGGGAAAAAACGTGGAAAATTAAATTATGGAAGTTATAAGCTTGGCCCTGTATCCACAGATGAAACAGTAGAAGTACATTTAGAGAAAACTACTGATTTTGGTGTGATGAAATCTGAAAGTGTTAAAATTGGAGACCAAAGCACGTATTACTTAAAATTCCCGAAAGAAACATCAAATTCAGCAGTGGGCGACTTTGTAAAAAATCATATTTATGATAATGTACGTGCAATTTCATTAAATGATTTTAGTTTAATTGAAAATAATTATGATAAGAGCGGGAAATCGTATAAGGAAGACCGTAATTATATACAGTATTTACACAAAAAAGGAATTACAGAAGATTTATTAACGATGGAAGTTCGTAATGTAGAGCGTCAAAGTGATACGAAATATAAAGTAACGACATATGAAGAGTACCATATTCGTTACGGTGATGGATCTGTGAAGTTCAAAAGTTTTAATAACGAACATATTGTAACTGTGAATGGAAATGGAAAGATGTTGTATCATTCTCTTGGTGCAAATAATACGTTGAAATCAGAAGATGTATCTGGTCCAACTCGTTAATATGAGAGAGGCTGTTCAATATTTGAACAGCCTCTTTTTTGTAGCTAAATCGATATTTCGTGTAACCGTTGATATATCGTAAGTTATGATAGATATAATTGAAAAATCGTTGATATATTTTTCTTAAACTTTGTTCATGAAGGGAAAATAAAAAAGATATCACTTAGCCGAAAAATCCGGCGAGGTGATATCTTTTTTTCAATTATGAGTGCGTTTCTTTTAATATCGCTTGTACATACGGATCATGTAATATTTGCTCTATAATTGGTAACATGTTTTGTTCAAATGGAATGTCGATAGGAAATGGTTTTTGAGAGCCTGGTTTTATTCCATATTGCACAATTTTGTAATGTGTATTGTTTTCAGACTTGAGCACAATTAACTTATAGCGATTATCATCGCCAGCGAGTGAGAAATCAATAGAAGTAGCGTTATATGTTACTTCATCTTTATATATGTACGGCTTTGGCGTACCAATCCAGTCTACTTTTGCTTGTACATTCATGGGCATAGCCTCCTTATATGTATTATAAATAAATAAAAGCCAGCTCTCAATAAAGAGAACCGGCTTGTAATTTAGCAGTCATTGGTTATTTTAAAATTTTCACTTTAACAGTTTTGCGTCCCCATTTTTGAGCAGCGCTATCTGATCCAAGTAAGATGTCGATACGGTTACCTTTAATTGCACCACCAGTATCTCCAGCGATAGCTTCGCCGTAACCTTCTACCCATACTTTAGATCCTAATGGGATTACTTTCGGGTCAACAGCGATCATTTTCATGTTTGGATTCGCAGTTAAATCATGACCCATTGCAGTTAATACACGGCCTCCATATGTGCCACCGTTTTCGCTCGGGTGAGCTGTATATGCTGTAGCTACAACTGTTAACTCACGACCACCAGATGGTGTGCTAGTTTCAGCAGCTTTCACAGCAGGCTTAGCAGCTGGTTTTGCTGGTGCTGCAGGTGCTTGAGCCTTAGCTGGTGCTTCAGCTTTAGCAGGAACAGTCGTTTCTTGTTTCTCAATTACAGGTGCTGTACCTGTTAAGAAAGGAACATGAACATAAGCTGTTTTCCCGTTATATTCAAATTGTAACCACTCATTTTGTACTTGGTTCGTTGTTTCGATTACATCGTCTTTCTTCAACTTTCCAAGAATTTCTGAGTTTGTGTTCGCTTCAGCACGTACGTTTAATACGTTAGCTGTTACGTAGTAGATGCTTTTTGTGAACTCTGCACTTACGAATGCGTCTTTACCGTCTAAAGTAACTTTTGACCATCCGTTCTCTGTATTTTGAACATCTATCTTATTACCGTTTAGTAATTTACCGACAACTTTTGATTCCGTAGTAGGGTTTTCGCGTACGTTTAGTACGTCTGTTGTTACAACAGTTTCTGCATTAGCAGATGATGTGAAAATCCCAAGACCAAAAACTGCTGCTGTTGCTATACCAATTAATTTTTTCATGATAGCCTCCATTGCGTTTGTTTTCGTGTCCTCATTATAGCAACAGATTTTTTCGGATTTGGGGAAAACACACAATTACAAACCATTCGTAATAAGTCGTTAACATCCTGTAATATAACAAAAAATATAGGAAAGCGTTTTTCATTCTATATGACTCATAGGTTTCTAGTTATATTCAAAATATTTAATACAACATGTTTTTTTCGACGTAAATAAGAATATTACAGGAATGTTACATGATGTTTACTAAACGATTACATCCCTTGAGTATTTTACCGTTTTATGGGTAATATAGTTATATAAACATAAACATTTTGTTTGTGAAGCTATAAACACGTGCTATATACTAGCAAAAAAACCGCATAATTGTTACAAAACGAAAGGGTTGCAAGGAAGAACTTTGCCCTTTTTTACATATGTAACACATCCTTTTTTAGGAAAATACATTCCTATCCGCGTTTTTCTCACACAATTTGACAGCAGTATTTCTAACTTGTAGCTCTTGCAGAGTGAAAAGGTTATACGAAAGGTAAGGCTGTCCATAAGAATTCGAATTGGTGAAGGTGAAAGTAAGAAAATCACCGCAAAATTATAGTTTTCTATCCGATTTTACATATCGGAATTTATGTTATTTACAAAAACGAAACCTACGAAGGGGGATTTGATGAGGAAACTGACAAAAACATTCATCGTTTCATTAACATTATGTATTGCATTTACAATTTGGGGGATTATTCCCGAATCTATTATTGGAAAAGGTAGCTTAGGAAATGTAACAACCGCAATTCAAACTGCATTAGTTAGTAAGTTTGGATGGTTTTATATTATTTCCGTTTCTATTATTTTAGGTGTATCTATCTTTTAATTGTTTCGAAATACGGTTCTATTCGTTTAGGTAAAGATGATGACGAACCTGATTATAGTTATATGACATGGTTTGCTATGTTATTTAGTGCTGGTATGGGTATTGGCTTAGTTTTCTGGGGCGTTGCCGAACCATTAAACCATTTATACGCACCTCCGTTTGGAGATAGTGCAACTGAGGAAAGTGCGCGCCTTGCACTGCGTTTTTCATTTTTCCATTGGGGATTACATCCTTGGGGACTATATGCGTTTGTAGCGTTATGTATTGCTTACTTTACCTTTAGAAAAGGAAAAGCAAGTACGATTAGTGCGACAGTAGGCTCGTTATTTAAGGGCGGGGAACACGGGCGTATTGCTCATTCATTTGATGTGTTAGCTGTTTTCGCAACTGTGTTTGGTGTTGCAACATCATTAGGTCTCGGTGCAAAACAAATTGCAGGTGGTGTTAGTTATTTAACATCTATCCCGAACTCATTAACGACTCAGTTAGTTATTATTGCAATCGTAACAGTATTATTTATGTTATCTGCGCAAACAGGTCTTGATAAAGGAATTAAATATTTAAGTAATACGAATATTATTTTTGCGTTCGCACTTATGATCATTGTATTATTTGCGGGTCCAACAAACTTTATTATGAATTACTTCACTTCAACAATCGGTTCTTATATTCAGGAATTACCAAGCATGAGCTTCCGTTTAAGTCCATTAGACGAAGGTGGAAACCAATGGATTCAATCGTGGACAATTTTCTATTGGGCATGGTGGATTGCATGGTCACCATTCGTAGGTACGTTTATTGCTCGTGTTTCACGAGGTCGTACGATTCGTGAGTTTGTTATCGGTGTGTTACTTGTGCCGACCGTAATTGGTGCACTTTGGTTCTCTGTGTTCGGCGGTACTGGTATTCATATGGAGCTGTTTGGTGATGCACATATCTTCGACAAAGTGAAAGAAATGGGAACAGAAGTAGGATTATTCGCTATGTTCGATCAGATGGGCAGCTTTGGATCAGCTTTATCGGTTTTAGGTATTTTACTTATTGCAACATTCTTTATTACATCTGCAGACTCTGCAACATTCGTTTTAGGGATGTTAACGACACATGGTAGTTTAAACCCACCAAATCGTATTAAAATGATTTGGGGTATCGTTCTAGCCGCGATAGCTTCAACCTTATTATATATTGGCGGATTAGAAGCATTACAAACAGCAGCTATCATTGCAGCATTCCCGTTCGTCTTTGTTATTTTCTTTATGATGGCAGCCTTATTTAAAGAGTTACAAAAAGAAGGACGTATGAAGCGTCATTAATAATAGAAGGAAAAGAGCTGATTTCATATCAGCTCTTTTTTTATCCCTCTATTTGCTGAGCAGTAAGAACCTCACCTCAAAATTCAGCAAAAGCAAATAAATCGAGCTGCTTGTAAAAGCCCGATTGGTGATGGCTAATGAAAGTTTCACTTTATATAGAAGGAATTTGAAATGCGGGTAGGGGAAATAAAATACTTTACCATATAAGTAGTATGCCTTTTATACGAAGAAAAAACGATAGGTTTCGACAATATTCGATACCTTACGAATTCTATTCGTATTTTTGTCAAAAATATGTCGGAAATGTGTTGTCACGTTTATATATATGTGCTATATTATTTCCTGTAAGCGATTTCAAATAGTTTTAAAGCGCATTCAAGGGGGACATCTAGAATAATGAAACGTTACGAAAGAAAGTGGAAGCATATTTGTTTGAAACGTGTGGCACATCGTAGTGTCCAAGAAAGCACGGAACCTAAGACTGAAACGCGCAAAGAACAGCAAGAGAAGCAATTGGTTCTACAAAAATAGCAATCACTTTTTCGTATATAAATGAAGGTCGATCGTTCGTTGGGGGATGGACGTGAAATTACTTTCAGCTAAGGGGTATTGTCTGATATATAATTTATACGGCAATAAATAAGCACAGAGCATACGGCGCTCTGTGCTTATTTTTATTTATCTTTTTTGAATCGAACTGTCTTATCCCAGCCAATGACTTGTTTCTTGCTCTTTGCACGTAAGTATAAGATTAAGCTACGAATAAATAAGTACGTAAAGAGCTGTGCGTACGTAAAGTACATAATAACGCTAATAAAAATATTAGTCGGTGTAAAGGTTCGCTCGACACTCTGGGCACTAAATAATTGAGAAACATATGTAATATATGCGACATACCACATAAATAGTAGCGGAATGCTATATTGAATTTGGAATATCCCGAGTAGCCCAATTACAAACCAAACGTTCGAAATGATTAGGAATAGCCAAAATACAACATACACTAGAACTTGTTGTAAGGAATGAACGAGCAGTTTTCCTTTAAAGAAGCTTAATGACGAGAACATTTTCTCTAAAATGTATAAATTCCCTTGGAGCCAACGTGTACGTTGTTTAATAAGGATTTTTAAATGCTCTGGTTCTTGTTCCCAAGTAACTGATTCTGGGACGATTGGTAAGAGATAACCTTTTTGTGTAATTCGTAATGTTAATTCGGCATCTTCTGCAATTGCATAAGGGTCATAGCCACCAAGCTCTTCTAGTGCAGAGCGACGAAGAAGCATGTTTGTTCCTGTCAGTGAGCCTGTTTGGAATAGTAACCAGCGTCCAGATTGCATAAGGAGCTGGAAGATTTGAAATTCTAGCGAAATCATTCGCGTCAGCCAGTTTCTTTTTTCGTTTACTGTACGAACATGTCCAACTGCTCCAACAGCATCTTCAGTTGTTTCAGCGTGCTCTACAAGCATTCGCAGTGCGTGTGGTTCAGGTTGGTTATCTGCATCGTACACACAGAAGTATTCACCATCTGAAATACTAAGGCCGTAGTTTAATACGCGTGATTTACCCTTCGGTTCACCGGACGGAACACGAATGTGACGAATGTGGGCATAAGCTTTGTCGAAATCATCGCCGATTTCAGGTGTTTCATCTTGAGAGTTATCATTTAATAAATAAATGGTTAGCTTTCCTGGATATTCAATCTTCGCCATCGCCTCTAAAGTATCTTTAATAACGACCCCTTCATTATGAGCAGGTATGAAAATATCAACGCTCGGATAATGTTCTAGCGTACGATCTTTTCGTTTACTATTTCGGTGAATTAAGCCCGCGATTGTTAAGAAAGAGTAGTAAACGAGTAAGCCAGAGAATAGAAAGGCCGTAAAAATAAGAACATATTTAATTGAAAATGTGATACTGATCCAAAAAACGAGTACACAAAACAGAAGAAATAAAAGAAGTATAACGAGAGTCATCATAACAATGTCTGTCCTTTGTTTCCAATTTGCTCACGTGAAATTTTTATATCTCGGATTGCTTCAGCTGCAAGCCATTGCACCATTTTTGGCTTTAGGCGGTTCATTACAATATCAGCACCAGCTTCATTTGTGTTTTGTAATAAAATAACTAGCGTATTATTATCATATTCAGCAGCAAGGTCAAAATCATTCCTTACGGTTTCAACTAATAAGGAAGCTACACGGTCCATAACACTTTCCTTCGTATATTTACTAAAGGAAGTGAAATCAAAGTAAACAATAATGCCTGTTTCATTACGACGATTCATTGCAGTCGTTAATAACGCTTGGCGTCTCTCGAATTCTTGTCTTGTTAGTAATTTTGATTCTCCAATATATTGTTCCAACGTTCTCACACGCTCAGTTAAAGTTTTATTTTCATGAATCACTTTTTTCAATAGGTGAGTTGTTATGTATACAATGAAGAAGTTAGCTGCCATCAGGAAGTGGGTAATCATATATTGCCATTGAACTGATGTACTCCATAAATGAAGCCATGCTTCATAAAATAAATAAAATACGGAAATAATGGTTCCTAGTATGAAGAAAATAAATGCTGTTTTGTCAGCTAAAAATAAGAATAGTACATTTACGATTACGTATATTATTGTAAAAATGAGCGCATGCTCATAATTCGTCACATGTACAGTAGTAAAATAAAATACAATTTGTAAAATCCACATAGAGAGGATTTTATAGAACTTATCTTTCACAAAACTTTCCTCCTTAAAGCTATTTCATCCATAGATACTTGTAGTATGCGCAATTATTAAGAAATTGACCATGTGGTTAAATTCTTTTGAAGGGCAACCACAAGTAGTATCTCTATTTTCATCAGAAAAATAAAAAGACCTAAATATTATTGTATCATAATGTACTTATATTTGGGATAAAGTGATTAACAGATACATAAAAGACGTTTGGATTGCATGAAAAAAGTCTTCTCTTGTAGAAAGAGAAGACTCTATATAAGTTTATAGGAACATCATACCTGCAACTGCTGCGTTTAAGAAGTTCGCTAGTGTACCAGCGATAACTGCTTTAATCCCTAATTGTGCAATTTGTTTACGGCGAGTAGGAGCTAGCGTTCCTGTTACACCTAACTGAATTGCGATAGAAGAGAAGTTTGCGAATCCACAGATTGCGAATGTTAAAATTAGATTTGTTTTGTCAGAGAACTCTGCCATGTGTGGTCCTAAGTTTGCGTATGCAACGAATTCGTTGATTGCAAGTTTTTGACCGATAAAGCTTGCTGCTTGTACAGCTTCACCTGGAGAAACACCGATTAAGATTGCAAATGGTGATAATAAGTAGCCGAAGATTAAATCAAGGCTAAGTTTAATATGGAATAAAGACCCAACTAATCCTAATAGACCATTTAATAAAGCGATTAATGCGATGAAAGCCATTAACATTGCTGCTACGTTAATAACAAGTTGCATACCTTCAGATGCACCACGTGCAGCTGCATCGATAACGTTTGCATCTTCACGTTCTGTAGAAAGTTCAACGTTATTATCTACTTTTTCTGTCTCTGGCATGATTAGTTTCGCAATTAATAAGCTTGATGGAGCGGCCATAATTGCAGCTGCTAATAAGTGCTCTAACGGAATACCCATTGCTGCATAGCCGACAAGAACTGATCCAGCAACAGCTGTCATACCGCTTACCATAATAGTGAAGAATTCACTATTTGTTAAGCGTGCTAAGTAAGGTTTAATTAAGATTGGAGCTTCAGTTTGTCCTAAAAATACAGTCGTTACTGAGTTTAAGCTTTCTGCTTTAGAAGTTCCCAGAAGTTTACTTAATGCACCACCAACGACGCTAACAAATTTCTGCATAATACCGAAATGATATAAGATTGCTACTAATGAACTAATAAATACGATTGGAAGTAGTGCTTGAATAAAGAATACAAATCCCCAAGGTCCTTTTGCGTTGACTAAATCCCCAGCAACGAACTTAATTCCCTCGTAAGAAAAATTAATTAATCCTTGAACACCGTCAGCAGCGTGTTTTAAACCTGCTTTACCAGCATCCCATCGTAATACGATAAATGAAAATGACATTTGTAATGCTAGCGCAATTAAAATTGTGCGCCAATTAATAGCTTTGCGGTTGGAAGATAGTAAGAAAGCAATTGCTAATACTCCAATCACGCCGCCAATTCCCCATAAAAGATTCATGCAGTGTATGCTCCTTCCTCATAGTAAAAACAGTGTATAAACCAGTTGTCTATACGTTTACGAATATAACATCTTAAGTAACTTATCATAATGGACATCGGAGGTCAAACGTCTAACGAAAAGTTTAAATAAAAAGAAAATTCTTCAAAAAAACACATATAAAATAAATAGACATGAAATAGGTTATGTTTTTTATAAAAATATATACATTATGATAACGTTATGCATTGTTTTTGCAGAATAAAGTGTATGAAATGGAAGAATAGATACATTATTTTTGTAGAGGGAAAGCTAGGGGAAAGGGAGTAATGTATTGAAATCGTACAAAAAAGCCTTCTAGTAAACTAGAAGGCTTTGAAACTATTAATTAAGGTGCTTTCGTGTATCCTAAGAAGTGGCTCTTCCAATAAGAGTTACTTAATGAAGCGATTGCTACACCTTTATCTCCAGCTTGGATAAATGATCCGCCCCCAAGGTAAATACCCATGTGAGAAGGGCCAGATTTATAAGTGTTTTGGAAATAAATTAAGTCACCTGGTTGTGGATTTGAAGTTTGTGGTAGGCTACTCCAATATCCCGCAACACTTTGACGGCTAATGTTATGACCAAATTTCTTAAATACGTGGTAGATGTAGCCACTGCAGTCTACGCCGTTAGCAGAAGTTCCGCCCCAAACGTATGGTACACCTTGCATTGATTTTGCATATGCAAGTACGGAAGAACTGTCGCCACTATTATTGCCTGTATTATTATTGCCTGTATTATTATTGTTGTTATTGTTTTGATTGTTATTTTGGTTATTGTTAGGCTTATTATCTACTGCGCCTCCAACTGGTGTTTTAGATAGGTAACGTGTTCCGATATAACCAGTTTGACCGTTGTAGTTAATTTTGCTCCATCCAGAGTTTTCAGAGATTACTTGAACCTTCTGACCTTGTGGAAGTGCGCCTATGATTCTATAATTTGTACCTTCGCCGCTACGTACATTTAGTGCAGAAGCATTAATGTAATAGTCGCCAATTGCACCTTGGTTAGGTTTTTCAGGTTGTTTTGGTTGCTCAGGAGTAGTAGTGCCACCTTTAACGAATTTTACAAATTCGCTACTAACAAAGCCTGTTTTTCCTTGGTAATTTACTTTAAACCAACCGTTTTCAGATCCAACTACGTTTAATGTTGTACCGTTTAAAACGCCACCAATTACACTATGGTAAGCGGCAGGGCCTGTACGAACACGTAAAGATGTAGCGTTAACTACGTAAGAACCACCAGTTTGAATAGTTCCATTATTATTGTTTTGCTCTTGTTTGTTGCCTTCTGTAACGTTTTCGTTAGAACCGCCTTTTGTTACGTAGTCTTTGCTTATATAAGCAGTTTGTCCTGCGTAATTGATTTTGAACCAATCTTGAACTTCGCCGACAACTTGTACTACTTGTCCTTTTTTGACAGAACCTACAGTTGTGTGAGAAGTGCTAGGACCTGTACGAACGCGAAGGGAAGATACATTTACTGTATAGTTTCCGCTTGCTGGTTTTACTTCTTGGTTGTTATTATTCGTATTGTTGTTTGAAGAACCCGCATTAGAAGAAACGCCAGATACGAATTCGCCACTTACATAACCTAATTGTCCATTATGGTTAATTTTCACCCAACCATTTTCTTGTCCAATTACGTTTAATGTTTGTCCTGCATATACACGTCCAGAAACAGAACTAGATGTGTTAGGAGCTGTACGTACACGTAATACATCAGCAGTAACTTTATTGTTTCCACCTGTGCTTACATTGTTGTTTGCTGCTCCACTTTTTGATACAAATTCGCCACTAACAAAGCCTGTTTTTCCGTTAATGTTAATTTTGAACCAACCATTTTCTTCGCCAATCACGTTTAATGATTGACCGTTATAAACGCGTGAGATGATGTCGTGAGAAGTGCTTGATCCCGCACGAACATGTAAGACGCTCGCGTTTACCGTATAAGATGAGTTGTTTGACGCAGAAGCTTGGACAGTTGTAGCAGCTTTTTGTGTATTTTGTTCAGGTGCAGCTTGAACACTATCAAGTGTAGGTGCTGCTCCTCCTGCTACAGACACTGCCGCAAGACCGGCAAGATACTTTTTCATAATTTGTCGATTCCTTTCTGTCTGTAATGTAGTGAAGAAATATTTACCAACTGTTAAAAATTCTAAAGAGCATGTCGATTACTGTCAAGGCTTATGTGGGAATCTGAATATGACAAAAAGATTACAAGAAAAAATCAAGGCATAAATTTACACCTTGATTTCCATTTAAATGCATATATTGAATATGAAAGGACAGAAATTATTCGTGTTTAAGAAGATGACATATTGGATTGTAACAAGATTTGATTAAAAGATTTTTGCAGTTTTTTGGTGATAGGTCCAACTTGCCCATCTTGAATCGCGGTTCCATCAAGGTGGGTCATTGGTAAAATTTCAATCGTTGTGCCTGTAAAAAAGCATTCATCTGCTTGATAAATGTCACGAACGCTGAAAAGTTCTTCCTGTACAGGTATGTGAAGAGTATTCGCTAAAGAAAGGACATATTGACGAATAATGCCATTTAAAATAAGGTGATTGGCTGGATGTGTGTAAAGGGTTCCGTTTTTAATTAAAAAGAAGTTGGAATGACTTCCTTCCGTTACAATACCATTCCTTACGAGAAGTGCCTCTTTACAGCCTTTCCGTTCAGCTTTCGTAGCAGCTAGTACGTTTGGTAATAAATTTAATGATTTAATGTCACAGCGTAACCATCGAGTATCCGGTTCTGATATAGCGCGTATACCATATTCGATCCATAACGCTGGTCTTTCTTTTTTTGTAATATAGGCATAAATTGTCGGAGGGTTGTCATATGAAAATATATGTGTGCGAGCTTGTACACCGCGAGATACTTGCAAATAAATTGTGCCATCTTCGTGGAAATGGTTTCTTTCAATTAATTTGTAAAGTAAAGTGATGAGTTCAGCTTTTGAGAAAGGGAGCGATAATTCTATTTCTTCCATGGATCGATATAATCTCGTTATGTGCGGATCTAATAAGTGAAAGTTCCCTTTATATAGGCGAATAACCTCGTAGACACCATCTCCGAACTGCAAACCTCTTTCTTCAAGTTCTATGTACGTTTGTTGTTTTGTTGTATCAATAACTTCATCATTCCAAAGTACAAATTTTTCGTATGCCAATTTCCGTCCCATCCTTTCGTAAGTACGTAAGTAACGTGAAACTTTCATTCATGCGAGATAAGAATCACTATAGTAATTTTTATGTAAGTAATTCTCTACATATGCCCGTAAATGCCCGATTGGTGAGGGCTGATTAAAGTTTCACTTTACAGCATTTTGTATATACAAATTCGAAAATAAGAATGAGAATCCTGCTTTTAAATAAAAAAAAGCAACATTCTTATGGAATGCTGCACAAGGAGGGTAGCTATCTTTCATAGGGACATTGTCTCGTTGAATGTTTTGTGTATGGAAACAAAACATGTTGAAAGACAATTATAAGAAAGTAGAAACAAGAGATTTACACACTTCTTTAAGGGATCTTACGAAAGATGAGAGATAAGAAATATGTAGGACCTTGTTTACATATTTTATTATAGAGATTCTTCATTAACACTATGTGAATATTTGGTAAAGGTTATGTAATTTTAAAGTTAATGAATATAAGTAGTTGTATGGAAGAAAATAAAAAAAGAGGCCGAGATTACTCAGCACTCTTCTTTTCTTCTTTAATAACTGTTTTTACTTCACCAGTTTTGATCTTATTACTTTCAGAGAAGCGAAGTAAGTCACCTTCAATGATTTTATCAGACATGTTCAATTCATTTTGGGCGCGATCAATTAGTGGTTGAGATTCTTCTTTCGGTAATTGTACAACTTCGCCAGTAGCACGATCGTAGAATGTACTGTTTGTGTACATGTATTTATCTGTAACGAAGCTACCGTCACGAAGAACAACAAATCCTTTATTATCAGGTGAGAATACATCATGACCGAATCGAACATCATTTGTAGAATCTACACCAAGTAAGTTTAGAATAGTTGGTTTAATGTCAATTTCACCAGTTGGTTTCGAAATTGTTTTACCTTCTTTTTGACCCGGAACATGAATAAACATCGGTGTTTTTTGTAAGTTCATATGGTCAAATGCAGTGATTTCTTCTTTTCCTAAGAACTGTGCCATTGCACGGTTATGGTTTTCAGAAATACCGTAGTGGTCACCGTAGAATACGATTACTGAGTTGTCGTAAATACCTTCTGCTTTTAGACGCTCAATAAAGTGTTTCATTGCTTCGTCTAAGTAACGAGCAGTTACCATGTAACGGTCAAATACTCCATCACCAGAATTGTATTCGTCGATTAATTTTGTACTGTCATCGTAAGTGAATGGGTAATGATTCGTTAAAGTAAGGAAGCGAGTATAGAATGGTTGCTTCACTTGTTTTAACATATCAATAGATTGATCGAAGTACTCGATATCTTTTAATCCCCAATTTAATTTTGTTTCCGGCGTAATCTTGTAGTCAAGCTCGTTGTAGTAACGATCATAACCAAGTGCTGGGTACATAATGTTACGGTTCCAGAATGTTGCGTTGTTTGCGTGGAATACCGACGTGTGATACCCTTGCTGACGTAAAATTTCTGGAGTTGCTGTATATTCATTGTTACCGTGTGTGAAGAATACAGCACCGCGGTCTAGTGGATATAACGAAGTATCTACTAGGAATTCAGCATCAGATGTTTTACCTTGACCAGTTTGATGGAAGAAGTTATCAAAGTAATAACTTTCTTTCGTAAATTGGTTTAAGAATGGTGTAACTTCTTGTCCGTTAACTGTTGCACCAATCAAGAATGTTTGTAATGACTCAAGAGAGACAACAATTACGTTTTTCCCTTTTGCAGTACCGAACATATTTGGATCTGGTTTACTTTGTGTTGTTTTTACGTAGTTTTCTGTTTCTTGTAATTTACTACCGTCAGCGAATGCTTTTTGTGAACTTGATTTTGCTTGTAAGCCAAGATCGTATACTTGGTGTACATATAATCCTAAGTTTTTAACAAGCATAACGCGGTCGAATGAACGTGTTAATAGTTCTGGACGTTCAGCTTCTGCAAGTCCTAAGTTTGCGAAGAAAATAGCAACTGTTGATACGAAGTATAGAGAACGCATCGGGCGTGCTACACGCTCTGTAGGTGCAAAGTTTTTCATTTTCTTCAACAGAACGAAGAATATGATAATGTCTGCAAATGCAAGAATAATTTTGTAGTTAAATAATTCTTTCACACTAGAACCTAAACTTCCGAAGTTAGATGTTTGTCCGAGTACTGGTAAAGTAACGAAGTCATTGTAGAATCCGTAGAACATTACGTTACCAACAAGAACGATTGTTAAGATAAAATTAATTCCTAGTGCTATATAGTTACGTTTTTTCCCTTTTGCAAATAATGCAAGACCAACAAGCAGTAATGATGCTGCTAATGGGCTAAGGAATAAAATGAATTCTTGCATGAAAGATTCAAGTTTTAAATCAAAGCTTGTGCGTGTAATAATGTAAGTTTTCAGCCATAAGGCTAAAGCTACGAATACAGTGAAACGCACATTTTGAAATTGTGATTTCAAGGTTTCTTTCATTCATTTCCACCCTTTCTCTATCAGGCTTGGTCGATTTTGGAGCGAAAAATGCTAAAATAAAAAATACATAGTTTTCTTGGCCATAATTAAAGGTTCTATATTCACCCATATACGACTATAACTATGCATACCCTTTTGGTTTCTTTTGTTGCTCATAAGCATAACGTCATTTCTGTATTATACAACAAAATTCATTTCTGAGAAACACTATAACATTTTACATTTTTTGTATAAGATTTGTCACTACCAGAGAAAACTTTAACATTCGTTTATATGTCCGTCAACTAGAAAATATAACAAAGGTAGAGCAGAATGTTAAGTGGAAGTGAAAATTTTCTTTGTTGAGAAATAAGAAACGAAGATGGGTAAGGGTTATCTAGAAATCTATTATATGAAGGAAATCGTGTGAAAATTAACGAACACTTGTTCTTTCTTAGTTTGTTTGTTACAATAAAAGTTCATTGATAGGTTTTGTGTAATTTCCATGAACTTTTACTGATAACATATTGTAGCTTATTTCTTTTTAAAAATAGGGAGGCTTTTTACATGAAACAAAAATTTTCAGTTGAAGCGTTTTGGAAGAAAGTAAAACATGTTGCAAAGCAAGCAGGGCAGTCGGTCATTTATGCAAGTTTATTACTGTTTTACGTTTTGCAAAGACCCGATGTTCCAAAACGAGTGAAAATTATTGTAATTGGAGCACTTGCTTATTTTATTGCACCGATTGATGCGATTCCAGATTTCATTGCTGGAATTGGCTATACGGATGATTTAGGGGCGTTAACGGCCGCACTAATACAGGTGTCGTTATACGTTAATGAAGATGTGAAAGATAAGGCACGAGTGAAGTTGGCAGAATGGTTTGGTTCGGATATAGACACAACATTTATCGATCAGAAATTAGGTCAATAGGTGAAATCTGTCATGAGGTGACAGGACGAACGTAAGCGAGGAAGTGCATTATGCCATCAGGAAGAACGCATACGAAAATAAACTTAATATCCCTTCCGGTTGTTTTGTTTTTGCTCTTTTCGTATGGATTAACAAATTTTGATTTTTTATTAACTTTTGCAATTGGTTTTTTAGTAGGTACTTCATTTTTAACACCGGATTTAGATACGTACAGTAATGCTTATAACAAATGGGGTTTCTTACGTATATTTTGGTATCCTTATAAAAAAGTAATGCCGCATCGATCTTTCTTTACGCATACGATTATACTTGGTGATGTGATTCGTATTGCGTACATGTTAATCGTCTTTTCTCCATTTTTATTTCTATTAAATGTAATCGCACTGGATGGTAATTTAATAGAAATTGCGAAGAAACATGAGGTTGAAATTGTAACGTTCTTAATGGGAATTGTTGTGGCAAGTACGCTCCACATTATAGCGGATAAAGTGAATACGCGCCGAAAGAAAATGATGAGAAAAAAGAAGAAACGCAGAAGATAAAGTGAACGAATTAGGAAAAGGGCCCCTTGCAATTTGCAAGGGGCCCTTTTTAAACAAACATTTGTTTAAAATTAAGCTTTCAGCACTTTAATTCCTTTTACAATGTTCCAGATGAAGTAGTATAAGCTGATGATTCCGCAAATAGCTAAGACAATCATTGATCCAATTCCAAGTGTTACATCTGGTTGATTAGATCCAAGACCCATAATTCCTAAAATAGTTACGCCAATGAATGTAGCGATACTTGGAATGATGTGTGTCCATAGAGCACGTTTTGCATGTGGTTTTGTTTCAGCGTCTCCTACAATCCAAACGATAATAGGGAATAAGATAGGGGCAAATAGTACACTAAAGTATGATAACGCAGCTAATATTTTATTTCCGTTCATATATATCACCTCATAAATAATTTCTGTTGTTATACTATTATTATGCAATAATTTTGGCAAACTTCCTATCGATGAACATTACAAGAACGTGACGATTTTGTAAGATTTTCTGTTAAATGAGGGTGTTGCAAAACTCATAAATATCCAAAAATGAATGCATAAAGAAACCCGTTTTCCTGGAAGAATGATA
>NZ_JBNPJZ010000044.1:0-27974 GCF_050312695.1 Bacillus sp. AF62
GATTGCCCCCTGTACAATACAGAGTTCAATCCTTATTAGCTGCTTAAATATGTGTCCAACTTTTTGGGTCCAGTTCATTGATGGGGAGGTTTTTTTGACGAATTGTGGCAAAAAGAAATAGCTAAAGGTGTGTTATACTAGAGAGCGAGGTGTTTGGTGATGAAAAAGAAAATGATGCTACAGTGGTTTGAGCAGGGAAGCATTGCAATTCCAAAATTGCTTATGATGCATTATAAAAAATTAGGTTTAAATGAGACGGAATTTATGGTTGTACTTCATGTACACACATTTTTAGAATCAGGTAATTCGTTTCCGACTCCTTCAGAGATTTCTGAACGGATGACGATAACGGAAATGAAATGTATGGAAGTAATTCAAGCGTTGATTCAAAAAGGTTTTTTATCACTAGAAGGTGGACAAAGATCAGAAGCAATGATGTGCGAAAGTTATTCTTTACAACCGTTATGGGAAAAAATATTACATTTCTTAATGGATGAATCAATAGAGGAAGATCAAAAAGAAAAAAAACAGCTGCAAGTAAATTTATATACAGTATTTGAAAAAGAATTTGGAAGACCACTTTCGCCGTTCGAATGTGAAACGTTAGGAATGTGGGAGGACCAAGATCAACATCATCCAAATTTAATTCAGGCAGCTCTTAGAGAAGCTGTAATGAGTGGGAAACTAAATTTCCGATATATTGATCGTATTTTATTTGAGTGGAAAAAGAATGGAATTAAAACGGTAGATCAGGCTCAAAATCAAGGTCAAAAATTTAGAGCGAATCAACAAAGAGCACAACAAATGACAAAACAAGAGACGAAATTTACTGGAAAAGTGCCTTTTTATAATTGGTTGGAGCAGTAATATAGGAGGAGAAATATGCTTAACAAAACGCAAATCCGTTATTGTTTAGACACAATGGCGGATATGTATCCAGAAGCGCATTGTGAATTGGTTCATGATAATCCATTTGAACTTGTAATCGCGGTGGCGTTATCTGCACAATGTACAGATGTACTTGTAAATAAAGTGACAAGAAATTTATTTCAAAAATATAAAACACCAGAAGATTATTTAAGTGTTTCTCTAGAAGAATTACAACAAGATATACGCTCTATCGGATTGTATAGAAATAAAGCAAAAAACATTCAAAAATTATGCCGAATGTTATTAGATGACTATAATGGGGAGGTACCGAGCGATCGAGATGAACTTACGAAATTACCCGGTGTAGGAAGGAAAACAGCGAATGTTGTAGTTTCCGTAGCGTTTGGGATTCCTGCAATTGCTGTCGATACACATGTGGAGCGAGTGAGTAAACGATTAGCGATTTGTAGATGGAAAGATTCTGTGTTAGAAGTAGAAAAAACGTTAATGAAGAAAGTACCGATGGATGAGTGGGGGGTTACGCATCATCGTATGATTTTCTTTGGACGTTATCATTGTAAAGCACAACGACCGCAATGTGAGGAGTGCAGACTGTTAGAAGTATGTCGTGAAGGAAAGAAGCGAATGAAGGTGAAATAAGGGATGGAGCGAGTTATAGAAATACCGAAAGAATTTCACTGCTTACCATTTTTTAAAGAAAGCGTAAATTCAATTGAGTATCATACAGACGATTCTTTTGAAGAAATAATACAAAATAATTACTTTATATTTGATATTGAAAGACAGTATGAGCCATGGAAGGAAATTGAAAACAGTATTCCAGCGATGTTGAATGTATGGAAAAATAAGCATGAAGACATTGCTATACTGTTTCGAAATAGAAATAAGCAAGAGGCTGAGGGGCCAATGATTCTTTTTGCAGCTCACTTGTTATCGGTTGTCTATTGGCTAAATGAGCAACCTGTTCATAGTTTGAATGAAATGCAAATAAATACGAATAAATTAAAAGTGCAACCTGTTAATTTTATGGAAAGATATTCATTCATAATAAAGAAACCGAGTAATTATCATTCTTATATTCAATTAGCGCAGTTGTATATCGAAATAGAAAAGCTATATGTAAAGAAAATGATAACAAAAAAGAAGTCCGCTTCTCGTTAAGAGAAACGGACTTCTTTTTTGTTTATTAGGACTCTGTTGTAATAACAGTACCGTCTGCGTGAGGTGTATCTCCTCCGGTATTTTGATGTTGCTGTTCTTGTTGTTTCTTAGCTTCTTCTTCAGCTTTTTTCTTGGCCTCTTCTTCAGCTTTCTTCTTAGCTTCTTCTTCAGCTTTTTTCTTAGCTTCTTCTTCAGCTTTTCTTCTAGCTTCCTCATCAGCTTTCTTTTGAGCTTCTTCTTGCTGTTTACGTTGTTGTTCTTGTTGCTGTTCTTGTTGTTTCTTAGCCTCTTCATCAGCTTTTTTCTTAGCTTCGTCTTGTTTTACTTTATCTTCATTAGCCTTTTTCTGGGCTTCCTCATCAGCTTTTTTCTTAGCTTCTTCATCGGCCTTTTTCTTAGCATCTTCTTCAGCTTTTTTCGCATCTGGAGTTCCGCCAGGCGCAGTGAAGGATGCACCAACTGCTGGGCTTGTTCCAGTGCCTTTTTTCGCTACTACAGAGAAGCTGTAAGTAACACCTGGTTTAATACCACCAAGAGTAGCTGTCGTACCACTTATTGATAGGCTACCACTTGAACCGTCAGTTGCTTTATAGCTGGCTGCATATGCATCAACTTCTGCTGGTCCAGACCAGTTTAGTGTAACTGTGCTAGCGCCATCAAAAGTGACATTCAGACCACTAGGAGCATCTACTTTAATTTGTTTAATTGCATCTTTTTTCGCACCTTTTACGTATAACTCTCCGTTTATTTCTTGTACAGAAGAAGGACGTTCAAAGCGTGATTTATCTGTAGCGAATTTGCTCATCATTACTTGGAACATTTGCTGTGCAATTCTAGTGGAGCGATCGCTAACATAATTTTTTGGACCATCTTTTTCGTAACCGGTCCAAACAGCCATTGTGTATTGTGGCGTATATCCAGCAAACCAGCTATCTCTGTTTGCATCAGCTGGGATGTCATATTTTTGAAGAACTGATTCATCAAAGTTTTGTGTTCCTGTTTTACCTGCTACGTCAACACCTGAAACGTATGCTGTTGGACCTGTACCACCAGAACCAGGTTTTACTACGTCACGAAGAACGTCAGTAACCATATAAGCTGTATAGTCTTGCATTGCGCGATGTTCTTTCGGTTTAAAGCTTTTCTTTTTCCCGTCCGGGAAGGTTACTTCTTTTACGAAGTGTGGTTTATTATAGTTACCACTATTACCAAAGGTTGCATATGCACCTGCTACTTCTAATGGAGAACTATCGTTACTACCGATTGCTGTTGATTCGTAGACTTTTCCTTCTTTAAAGGTCATGCCTAAACCTTCAGCAAATTCTTTTGACTTATTAAGACCAACTGTTTGTGCTGTCTTTAAAGCTGGAATGTTTAATGACTTTTTCAAAGCTTCACGTAGTGAAACGTCACCTTTGTAACTCTTTGTTGCATTTTGTATTTTCTTACCATTGGAATACGTATACTCTGAGTCGTTTAATTGATGGTATGTAGACCATTGTAAATTTTCAATTGCCGGACCGTAGTCGAAAATTGGTTTCATTGTTGAACCAACTTGGCGTTTTAAATCAGTTGCCATATTATGACCTTTGAAAGTAGACTTACTTTCTTTACGTCCAGCACCAATTGCTCGAACTTCTCCAGACTGTGTATCCATAAATACGAATGACCCTTGGAATTGATCGTCCGGATACTTAATAAGATTGCCATCCATAATTTTGTCGGCGTAATCTTGAGCATCTTGATCAAGTGTTGTATGAATCGTTAAACCATCTGAACCGATATTTACATCAGGATATTCTTTTACAACTTCTTTTACAACCGCATCTAAAAATGCTTGATACTTCATCTCAGTTACTTCTGAAGACGGTTGAAGGCCCTCAGTTACTGGAATCTTAACGGCGTTATTCATTTCTTCTTTTGTTATATAACCATGTCGATTCATTAATGATAATACGACATTACGACGATTTGTTGCTCGTTCAACATTTTCCTTTTTTGTTGGATCATAAATGTTTGGACCTTGGGGTAAACCAGCGAGCATAGCAGCTTCATGTAATTGCAAGTCTTTTAAATCTTTACCATAATATTTTTGCGCTGCTGTCGCAATACCATATGAACGGTTACCTAAATTAATCTTATTTAAGTACATTTCTAAAATCTCATGTTTAGAGTATTGTTGCTCTAATTTATAAGATAAGTACCATTCTTGTACTTTTCTCTTAGCGGTTTTATCCATCGTTAGAAAATAGTTCTTAACGACTTGCTGTGTAATCGTACTACCACCTTGGGAACCGAAACCACCAGTGACATTTTCCATAACTGCTTTTGTAGTTCGTTTAAAGTCAATTCCATTATGATCATAGAAACGCGAATCCTCAGTTGCAAGGAATGCATTTTCAACTACTTTTGGAATTTGATCATAAGTAACATGCGTTCGTTTTTCAGCACCGTATTCATAGAAGAAATTTCCGTTTTTATCAAGAAACTTTGTTGATAAAGGATTAACAAGTTTGGATTTATCTAATTTTGGAGCGTCCTTTACCATAACAAAGAAAGCGGAAACGCCGGCTACAAGACCAACGATACCAAGAAGTAGACAACCTATAAGGAATTTCTTGAAAAAGGAGCCTTTTTTCTTTGGTTTTTCTTCTTTATTTGTTTTTTTCTCTTGATTTTTTACATGATTTCGTTCTGTACGAGAACGATAATTATCTGACATTATACTTTCTCCTACCTTTCATTCTCTCCCCCAAAAGTCGAAAAAAGAGCCTTAGTGATGACTCTATCACGAAAAATAAACCGTGTCTAGTACACGGATATAGTCAATCCGAGGGTGATAACCGCATGATAATAAGGATCCATGCTCTTCTATTTCTTCTTTCGTAATCGACTTGCGTCCACCTGTATTTTGACGATTCCAAAATGCAATAATATGTTTTGCATCTAATAAATAAAATTCATCAAAAAGTGTAAATTTAATAATGACAAATGCAATTCCATTATGAGCAACCACTTGCTTCATATGTTCTATTTGATGAAGGTGGAAGTTTTGAAGTGGGAAACTAGTTTTATTTTTTGTTTCCTTTGCTTCAAAATCGATGTATTTCCCTTTGTATACACCGTTGTAATCTGTCGTAGAAGGTTGTTTAAAATACGCTTCTTTTACCACTGCAGCACTTCGAGCGGGGTAATCTACTTTTACAATTTGAAGAGGTGTAGGCTTTTTATGTACACATGCAATATTATGGGTTAAGTAATATTGATTTGTTTCATTCAATTCCTCTTCAAGGGACATACCTCTATTACTATAAGTATGTGTTTTTATAGGTGTTTTTTGAGGTTGTGAAGCTTGATTATACCTTTTTCCATTTGGGTAACGAATGGTCATAGTGTGTCCACTCCCAACTTGCTAAGAATTACTTACAAAGGTGATTATATCAAAAAATGAAAAAAGATGTGACCTTTTTGATGAAAGGTATGATGACTTATTTATGTTTACATGGAATGATTATATGAAAATTAAACAAAATCGAGAAAAAAATTTTTGTACAGAGAAAGAAAAAGCGATCATTCGCAATATTAAAAAGAAAACAGAAATAGCTAATGTGGACAATATTTCTCGGACACAATCTTATCACGAATATTATTTAAGAAATAGTGAAATCAGGTGGGCCTTTTTAGCGAGTATGGTTTCGAGAAATGCGGGATGGAATATGACTGATTTAGAAGGGAGATATTATGCCACTGTATTACCTGAAACGGTAAAAAAACATTTATTTCTTCTGTACGAACAAGCTAATTGGATTATTTTCTTAGATGCATTTCCTCAGCTATTATTGTATGAGGAAAGTAAGAAGAGACGGGCACCTCTCTTTCATTTGTTGCAATATTTCAGCGTATCAATTTTTATGGAAAAAGAATGGTTACTTTTCTGGGAAAGAAGAGATATGAATAGGCTTATGACAGCGCTTATTATAAATGAACAAAATAAAATTCAAAAACCAGTCATTGAGAACACATTCTTTAAAAAACATGTATTCCATACTGCACTTTTTAAAGTACAAGAAAGATTTCATATTAGTGCAGTTATCTTCCCAACAATTGAAGGGAGGATGTATGGATTTTCGGTTTATCAATTTGAAACGTTACAGCAGCGTATAGAACTAGGAAAAAAATTAGCATGGTTATTATTTCATCCAATTTATAATGGTTCGTTTTATAAGTTTGCATTGCAAACTACACATACTGGGTCTAGAGAAGATTATGAAGTTTACGCACAGGAAACTCGAAAGTCTTATACGCCAACACTTAGAGATATTTATCCTGTTATTTTACATGAAGAAATAAAAATGAGAGATTGGTTTTGTGCAAATATGAAAATGAATGTGCTATTTGTACTTGAAGAACCTAAAGAGGAAGTTAATATAACAGAATGGTATAGAAGAAAGAGAGAACAAATCTATAGGCTATCTATCGTAAATCGTTTTGCTAAAAGGATGGATGAGTTCATGATATAATAAAAAAGAAGTCCCGTCTTCCATTTTGAAGACGGGACTTCTTAATTTGAAACAATCCTGCTATGCGTGCTACAACTTTAATTTCAAAACGTAATGCTAGTAGGAGATTAAGGATGATTTGAAATCTACCTGTTCGTAATAAAGTCTCGCTTTATGTAGCAGGGAAGTTTGGACCATCTAGCTTTGGATTGCCAGTCTCAGGTTTATTTTGTTGTTTGTTTTGGTTTTTCTTTTTTTCATTTTTGTTCTTTGCCATTGTAATACACCTCCTTTTTGTATTGTTACCATTTCTATAAATGACATACGAAATGATTTCTTTGACGAATAACAACTAGTTTTGTCATGTGGGCAGGAGTGGTGAATCATTCGGCGAAATTACATGACAAAGGAAAAGCAAAGAAGGAGGCGTTTTGTATATGGCGATGGTTCAGAAGGAAGATGTAATGAAAAAAATGGATCAAATGTTAAGTTCTCTCGATTTGCTGGAAATGAATATAGGGATTAGAATGAATCATGCATTAAAGGATGCGAGTGAAAAAATATGCAATAAGATAGAAATAACAGAAATGCATATTGAACATATGGAAAATAAATTAGTGCATCACGAAGAAAAAGGGAATTGGGTAAAGACATTTCAAAACGTCGTAGTGAGTGCATAATAAGGTGGGAAAGAAATGAAGAATGAATCATTAATACAGTCTTCAGAAAAACTCATGCAGTATAATAATGAAGCGAATGTAAAAAAAAGAGAACTAACCGAATACGACTTTTATAAGGATATGAAACCGTTTGTAGATATGGTAGATGAGGAATTAGAGAAGTGGAAAGAATTAGCTTATACGTGGATTAAAGAAGAAAAGCCAAAGTATATACATGTACAGCAAATTGATCAAGTATACGATAATTTACAAACGAATGTGTTACAATGCTTTGTAAATAAAGGTAAAGGTAAACGATTCTTTGAAACACACCAAGCCGTTTCGTATACTTTGCAAAATATAGTTGAGCAATGTAAATAACAAGAGGGAGAACCCTCTTGTTATTTTTATGCTTCTGTCATTGTTGTAGGTTTTGTTGCGCCGTTTATTTCTAATTCTTTTATTAATGTTCGATAATCTGATATGCATATTTTTCCTTCGAGATACCAATGTCTCGCAAAGTCTAATAATTCATTTGCATTCTCTGTGCAATACCCCTTTTTTTGAGAAAACGCTTGTTTTAAATCCCCTAATACCATGTTGATTCCTCCCCTATGAGAATCTTCTTCTTAATTATCATAGCATGGAAGGGTTTTCTTTTTTAATTTTTTAAAAATTTAAACTTCCGACAAAAATAGACAGATACTCCATCACACATATTATTTTATAGGTACATATTATATATGTAGAAACTTATGTAAAGGAGGAGAGAATGCATGTTTCAACAATCTAACGTATATCAGCAAACGAATCCATATGCACAGCAAAATATGTACCAATATAATACGGATACATATTTACGGTATAATATGTATCCTTTCGAGCCTTATTATGGAAATCAAAATTATTATCAACCGTTTGAAGTGTCATTTATGAATCAAGCTCAACAACAGCAGCAACCTTATGTAAATCAGGCCCAACAACCACAACAGCAGCAACCTTATGTGAATCAAGCTCAACAATCACAAGCTCAGCAACCATACATGAATCAACAACAGCAGCAGCCTTATATGAATTCACAATATTATATGCCACCACAAGCGCCCTATGCTAATCAACAAGGGATGTTTTATCCACCAAAACAACCGTATCCGACACAGAGTAAACAAAAGCAACAACAGCCAAGTCAGTTTTCTAGTTTTGTTTCTCAATTTAAAACATCAGATGGTAACTATGATGTAAATAAAATGATGAACACAGCTGGCCAGATGATGAATGCGATGAATCAGGTGACAGGTATTGTAAAACAAGTTGGAGGCTTCTTTGGTAAGTAATGTTGAAGGGTTGTCTATGAAAGTATTGTATATGAAATAAAGGACTAGACAAATTTCCTTGTAATAAATGGGTATATATAACAATCGGCTTTCTCTCTTTTCTCATACTGTAAAGTGTAATCAGATTTTTTTAACGAGAGAGGAGAGAAAAAACTATGCATCATTGTCATCCTTGTTTTGGAGGGCATAAGCCTGTAGGACCTATTTGTACAACTGCTCCTGTCGTTCATCCGACGAAACAATGCGTAACACACTCTTTTTCAACAACGGTGGTGCCACACATTTTCCCAACACATACAACACATGTACATCATCAACAAATTAAAAACCAAAACTTCTTCCCACAAACAAATTCAAATGTAAATGTTGTGGACCCAATCGACCCAGGATTCGGCGGTGGATGTGGACCGTGTGGTCATGGACATCATGGACATCATGGACATCACGTATCTCCATTTGGTCCAGGACCAAATGTATCTCCGTTTGGACCAAACGTATCACCATTCGGACCGAATATTGGACCAAACGTATCACCATTCGGTCCAAATATTGGACCAAACGTTGGTGGAATGTTTAAAAAGTAAATGATATGTTAGAACTAGCGAAATGCTAGTTCTTTTTTTGTAATTGGAGTGTTGATATGAAAGTTATTGCAGTAACAGGATATAAGCCATTTGAACTTGGAATATTTAAAAATGATCATCCAGGGGTGGAGTGTATAAAAAAGGCATTATACCGTAAATTAACCACTTTTGTAGAAGATGGTTTAGAGTGGGTTATAATAAGCGGCCAGTTAGGTGTAGAATTATGGGCTGCTGAAGTTGTTTTTGAAATTCAAGTAGAATATCCAGACTTAAAATTAGCGGTATTTACTCCGTTTTTAGAACAAGAAGAAAATTGGAAAGAAGATAATCGTGAATATTACGAATTTATTCTTTCTCAAGCAGACCATGTTGATAGTATCACGAAACGGAAGTATGAAAGCCCAGAACAATTTAAATTAAAAAATCAATTTTTTATTGAAAAAAGTGATGCGCTTTTAGCGGTATATGATGAAGAAAAACCAGGAAGTCCCAAATATATTGTAGAAGCAGCAAAGAAAAAAGGGGAAATAGAAAATTATCACAGTTATTTCATTCTTTTTTCTGATTTACAAGATATAATAGAAGAGGAACAGTGGAATAATGCAGAGTAATATGTAATATAGTACTCGTATATATGATTGACAAAAAGCATTGTTTCTGAAAAAATTTAGTTAATGAAAGTTTTGGTAAAAATTTGAGGTGAAGAAAATGATTTCGGATAAAATTAAATTAACAGCGAAAGATATTTTAGAAAAAGAATTTAAAACAGGTATGAGAGGTTATCAGCAAGAAGAAGTAGACAAGTTTCTTGATATGATCATTAAAGACTATGAAGCTTTCCACAAAGAGTTTGAGCAATTAAAGCAACAAAATGCTCGTTTAAAGCGTGAATTAGAGGAACAAAAACTAGCAGTAACGCAAGTTCCACAACAACCTGTACAAACACCAGTTGCACAACCGGTTTATAACAACACGAATACGGATATTTTAAAACGCTTATCTAACTTAGAAAAAGCTGTATTTGGAAGTAAGTTATACGAATGATGTAAGGTGGGAAAAGGTTTAAGCGTTTTACATAGAAAAAAACGTTGCAAAATCTTTTTGTTTCCACTATACTAATGGATGTCATAACGTTTGGGTAATCGCTGCAACGCCAACGTTGTAGAGGAAAGTCCATGCTCGCACGGCCTGAGATGGCTGTAGTGTTCGTGCCTAGCCAATTCATAAGCTAGGGTATTCTGGCTGTAAGGCTGGTTTAACGGCAGGGAAAAAACCTAAGTCCTTTCGGATATGGTTTGACTACCTTTAAAGTGCCACAGTGACGAAGTCCTTGAAGAAATGATAGGAGTGGAACGAGGTAAACCCCACGAGCGAGAAACCCAAATAATGGTAGGGGAATCTTTTCCAAGGAAATGAACGACGGGAAAGGACAGGTTTTATAACCTGTAGATAGATGATTGCCACCGGAGTACGAGGCGTGGGCCGTTTGTAGTACAAAGGAACAGAACATGGCTTACAGAACGTTATGAACCAACTATGAAATAACTCAGCTCTCCTTTGTTAGAGGAGGGCTTTTTATTTGTATGAAGTTGTAAAGTATGAGTTAAAATGGTTAATGAGAAAATTTTTCGTAAAATGTAATGATTAATAGGACCAATTGCTATTAATTATTGTTTGAATATACATAAGAGGTGAATGCAAATGGGAAAAGTTACTTTAATTGCAACAGCGGCAATGGGTATTGAAGCGTTAGTTGCCCGAGAAGTTCGCGATCTTGGTTATGAATGTCAAGTAGAAAACAGCAAAGTAACATTTGAAGCAGATGAAAAGGCGATTTGTCGTACGAATTTATGGTTGCGTACTGCGGACCGTGTAAAAATTAAAGTTGGCGAATTTAAAGCAACAACATTTGATGAGCTATTTGAAAAAACGAAAGCATTAAACTGGGGAGATTATATTCCAGAGAATGGCGAATTCCCTGTTATCGGTAAATCTTTAAAATCTGAATTATTCAGTGTTTCGGATTGCCAACGTATCGTTAAAAAAGCTGTCGTTGAAAAATTAAAAACAACATATAAACGTACAACTTGGTTTGAAGAAGATGGTCCGTTATTCCGTATCGAGATTGCAATGCTCAAGGATATTGCAACATTAACAATTGATGCGAGTGGTGTTGGACTTCATAAACGTGGATACCGTATGGATCAAGGGGAAGCTCCGTTAAAAGAAACATTAGCTGCGTCTTTAATTAAATTAACAAACTGGAAGCCAGATCGTCCATTTGTTGATCCATTCTGTGGATCAGGTACAATTCCGATTGAAGCAGCATTAATTGGACAAAACATTGCACCAGGATTTAACCGTGGTTTCGCATCTGACGAGTGGGGCTGGGTAGGTAAACAAAACTGGCGTGAAGCTCGTCAAGAAGCTGAAGATTTAGCGAACTATGATCAACGCTTACAAATCATTGGATCAGATATTGATCATCGTATGATTCGAGTTGCTCAAGATAACGCAGAAGAAGTAGGCTTAAGCGATTTAATTACATTTAAACAAATGCAAGTAAAAGATTTCACAACAAAAGAGGATTATGGCTACGTTGTAACGAATCCTCCATACGGAGAACGTTTAAGTGAAAAAGCACTCGTTGAACAACTGTATAAAGAAATGGGACAAGTATTCCGCCCGTTAGATACATGGTCAGCGTATGTATTAACAAGCTACGAAGCATTTGAGAAGTGTTACGGAAAAGATGCGTCGAAGAAGCGTAAACTATTTAACGGATTTATCCGTACAGATTACTACCAATACTTCGGAAAACGTCCACCGCGTAATTCATAGTATAAAACTCCTCCAGCGCGCATATACTGGCTATTATGTAATGCGTAAAGGAGGAAGTGATATGGATAATTTCCAATTATCAATGATTCAAAAAGCTATTCACCGTACGTATGATGAGCTCGGAAAAGAAGTGGATAGTCAAGGTGCGATTGTAGATGAAATACAAAAAGCACAAGAAGAATATTTGTCAGCTCTTTCACATGAAACAGCGATTGATAAACGGTATTTAAAGTCATTAATATAGAAGAAAATTTTCCTTTTTCGAAAGGAAAATTTTTTTTCGTGAATTTCTATGTATTGCAACAGGGGAAAGCAAATGCATACATATGCGTAGCAGTTGCTATTATTTTTTTATAGAAAAACTTTTTGGTTGGAGGCTAAGGATGTTTACTGAGAAGAGATTACCATTTGAAGTAGGAAAACAAGATAATTTTTATGATAAGTTGAATGAGTGGATTGGAGATGTGTTTTACGACATCCTTCCGGAAAAAGGCTTTGAAGAGCGTGATGAACAAATTTTTATGGCGTTTCAGTTAGAACGCGCTTTCCAAGAAAAGAAAGTTATGTTCGCAGAAGCTGGTGTAGGAACAGGGAAAACAATTGTATATCTTCTATATGCAATTTGTTACGCGCGTTATACTGGGAAACCAGCTATTATTGCTTGTGCAGATGAAACGTTAATTGAGCAGCTTGTAAAAGAAGAAGGGGACATCGCTAAGTTATCTGAAGCATTAGGGCTATCTGTTGATGTAAGGCTTGCAAAATCAATGGATAATTATTTATGCTTACGTAAACTTGAAGATGTTATGAGTGGACGAGCTCCAGAAGTAATTGAAGACGTATATTACGAGTTACCACAGTTTGTATTCGATCATGGTACGATGCAAAACTTTACTCACTATGGTGACAGAAAAGAATTTCCACTTTTAAATGACGAAGAATGGTCAAAAGTAAATTGGGATTACTTCCAAGATTGCTTTACTTGTGATTCTCGTCATCGTTGTGGACAAACTCTTTCTCGTGAACATTATCGTAAAGCAGCAGATTTAATTATTTGTTCTCAAGATTTCTATATGGATCATATTTGGACGTACGATGCTCGTAAGCGTGAAGGGCAAATTCCGTTATTACCAGAAAGTAGCTGCGTTGTATTCGATGAAGGACATCTTGTAGAATATGCAGCTCAAAAAGCTTTAACATACCGTTTAAAGCAAACGATGATGGAGCAACTTTTAACGAGATTGCTACAAAACGATATTCGTGAGGAGTTTGCACATTTAGTAGAAGAAACAATTTGGCAAACAGAGCGATTCTTTGATGTGTTACAAGAAAACAAAAAAGAAATTGCCGGTTCTGATCGTTTAGAAATTACTGTGACAGAAAAAGTAACAGCTGAAGCGAAACGACTTTATGCAAAAATTGGTGAAGTTGGAGATGCATTAGTATTCGAAAGTGAAATGCATACAGTAAACACGTATGATTTAAATATTGTTGATGAGCATTTAGATGTATTAGAACATTCACTTCGTCTGTTCATGCACGAGAAAAATGTAATTACTTGGGGTGAAGAAGGTGATGGTGCCTTCACGTTAGTGATTATGCCGCGTGCAGTTGAAGAAGTATTACAAGAGAAAGTGTTCTCGAAGAAAATACCGTATATTTTCTCTTCTGCGACATTATCGAACAATGATTCATTCGCGTTTACAGCTAATAGCCTAGGGGTAAAAGATTACTTATCATTCTCAGTTGCTTCACCGTTTGATTACGAAGAGCAAATGGCAGTAAACTTACTATCGCATACGAAAGAAAATGAATGGGAAAGAAAGTGTCAATATACACTTGAAAATATACAAAAAACAAATGGACGTACGCTTGTATTATTCCGTACAACGCAAGAGCTTGCAGCGTTCAAAGAGTATGTAAGTAAGGAGCAAATGTCGGTTCCGTTCTTATATGAAGGAGATCAGGAAATTAGCCAGCTCGTTTCTCGTTTCCAAAATGAAGAAGAGACTGTACTTTGTGCGGTTCATTTATGGGAAGGTTTAGATATTCCTGGTTCATCATTATCACACGTTATTATTTGGTCATTACCATTCCCTCCAAACGATCCTGTGTTTGAAGCGAAACGTAAGCACGTAAATGATTCATTCTGGGATGTAGATGTACCATATATGATTTTACGACTTCGTCAAGGAATTGGGCGTTTGATTCGTACAAGTGAAGATAAAGGTGCTATATCAATCTTCTTATCTGATTCAGAAGATGAGAAAGTAGTTGCAGCTGTGAAAAATGTACTGCCAGTAGAAGGTAAAGAATTATAAGGAGAAAGCTTGGCGCTTGCCAAGCTTTTTTTCTATTATAAAAGGAATTTATGTTTCCGTGTCGAATTAAGTTTGAGGTAGAAAAAGGAGGCTTTTATACGATGACAGTTGCTACATATGAGGTAGAAAAACAATTTTTAACATACGTGAAGAAGATACAGAATTACGGAGAAGCATTAAGTTTAATGTTTTGGGATTTAAGAACAGGTGCACCAAAAAAAGGTGTAGATCAGCGTTCAGAAGTAATTGGTATGCTTTCGTCAGAAGTGTTTGCTATGTCGACTTCAGATGAGATGGGAAACTATTTAACAGAACTTGAAGCTTTAATACGTGAAGATAAACTTTCTGAAACGACAAAGAAAATGGTTGAAGAGTGTCGGAAAGAATATGATAGAAATAAAAAAATTCCACAAGCTGAATATGAGGCTTATGTGAAATTAGAAGCGAAAGCAGAGAGTGTGTGGGAAGAAGCTCGCGAAAAATCTGATTTCGAAATGTTCCGCCCGTACTTAGAAAAAATTGTTGAATTTAAAAAGAAATTTATTACATATTGGGGTTATGAAACATATAAATACAATACATTATTAGACATGTATGAGCCAGGTATTACAGTAGAAGTTTTAGATCACGTATTTGGTCAACTTCGTGAGCGCATCGTGCCGCTTGTAAAAGAAATCTCTGAGTCTAAAAAAGGATTAAAAACAAGTGCTTTATCGGAACAGTTTTCAAAAGAAAAACAAAAGAACTTTACATTAGAACTATTAAAGCAATTGAATTATGACTTTGAAGCAGGTCGTCTTGATGAAACAGTACATCCTTTCGAAATTACATTAAATAGAGGGGATGTTCGTATTACGACACGCTATGATGAAAAAGATTTCCGTATGGCTGTATTTGGAACAATTCATGAATATGGTCATGCAGTATATGAACAAAACATTGCAGAACAATTTGAAGGTACACCACTTTGCAGTGGTACATCTATGGGTATTCACGAATCACAATCATTATTCTTTGAGAACTTTATCGGCCGTAATAAATCATTCTGGAAGAAAAATTATGATTTATTAAAAGAGTATAGCGATGGTCAATTTGATGATATGTCAGTCGATGAGTTTTATGATGCAATTAACGAATCGAAGCCGTCATTCATTCGTATAGAAGCAGATGAGCTTACATACCCGCTTCATGTTATGGTGCGTTATGAATTAGAGAAAGAATTATTTGATGGTACATTACAAGTGAAGGACTTACCAGCAGCTTGGAATGATAAGATGGAAGCATATTTAGGAATTCGTCCGGAAAATGATGCGCAAGGTGTATTGCAAGATGTTCACTGGGCTGGTGGCTCATTTGGATACTTCCCATCTTATGCGCTTGGTTACATGTATGCAGCGCAATTTAAGCAAAGAATGTTAAAAGACATTCCGAACTTTGATGCATTATTAGAAGAAGGAAACGTAACACCGATTCGTGAATGGTTAACAGAACATATTCACCAATATGGTAAAACGAAAAAGCCGCTTGAAATTTTAGAAGATGTAACAGGTGAAGGCTTAAATGCAAACTACTTAGCCGATTATTTAGAAGCGAAATATAGAGCGATTTATGAGTTGTAAAAAAAGAGCTGCTTAATTGCAGCTCTTTTTGTTAAAGGGGATGGGAGAATGGGTTATACATATACAGTAATGAAGCAAGAAGAAGCGGAGGAAATTGCGTATAACTGGCATTATGAAGGGAAATATTCTTTTTATGATATAGAGGCAGATGAAGAAGATTTAGCTGAATTTTTACATGATGAGAGTAGAGGGATTCATACATTTTCAGTGAAGCAAAATGGCATTCTCGTTGGTTTTTTTACTATTTGTAAAATAAATAATGGAACGGTTGATATAGGACTTGGAATGAGACCTGATATAACTGGCAATGGATTTGGTTTACAGTTCGTGAATGCTGGACTAGCTTTTAGCAAAGAAAAATACGGATGCAATTATATAACACTATCAGTAGCGACATTTAATGAGAGAGCAATCAAAGTGTATAAAAGAGCAGGATTTGAGGCGGTTGGAACGTTTATACAGAAAACAAATGGTAGTTGTTTTGAGTTTTTGAAAATGAACTACATATGTAAACATGATTAAAAAACAGAGGGGTCTTCTGTTTTTTATTTTGATTTAGAAATATATGATACATATTTTTGTACTTGTTGTATGTAATAGAGGGTTTTGAAATTTTCGTAAAGGATGTGTATGATAGAAGTTTAGTAGCGAATAGTAGGTTTAGCAAGGAAAGGTAGAGGTAGTATGATTACAATTAAAACGAAAAATGAAATAGATTTGATGCATGAATCTGGAAAATTACTTGCTTCATGTCATAAAGAAATTGCGAAAATGATAAAGCCAGGTATAACGACGCAAGAGATTAATACGTTTGTTGAAATGTATTTAAAAAAGCATGGTGCCACATCTGAACAGAAAGATTACAATGGGTATCCATATGCGATATGTGCATCTGTAAACGATGAAATGTGTCATGCGTTTCCGGCCGATGTTCCTTTAACTGAGGGTGATATTGTAACAATTGACACGGTAGTAAACTTAAATGGGGGTCTTTCAGATTCTGCTTGGACGTATAGAGTTGGAAAAGTTTCTGATGAAGCAGAAAAGTTGTTGTTAGTAGCTGAGAATGCTTTGTATAAAGGAATTGATCAGGCGGTAATTGGTAATCATGTAGGAGACATTGGCTATGCAATTGAAAGTTATGTAACAAATGAAGGTTTTTCTGTCGCAAGAGACTTTACGGGACATGGAATTGGTAAAGAGATTCATGAAGAACCAGCAATTTTTCATTTTGGGAAACAAGGACAAGGACCTCAGTTACAAGAAGGAATGGTAATTACAATTGAACCGATTGTAAATATAGGTATGAGATATTCTAAAGTAGATTTAAATGGGTGGACTGCACGAACGATGGACGGGAAATTATCAGCTCAATATGAGCATACAATTGCGATTACAAAAGTTGGGCCAATCATTTTAACTAAATTGTAATTGGGAATGAAAGAGTTTGCAAAACTCGAACAAAAATAGTGGTTTTTAAAAATTTGTACGTGTTTTTTTGATAAATGCTTTTCAAAGCATAAAAAGTACGTTATAATCCTTCTATAAAATAAATAGTTAGCTACACTCATATAATCGCGGGGATATGGCCTGCAAGTTTCTACCGAAGTACCGTAAATACTTTGACTATGAGTGAGGACGAATATAATTGCTTGTTTAGCATTCTTTTTTTGCGAAACTCCAAAAGCGCGTCTCTCACTTGTAACGAGTGGTGGCGGCTTTTGGAGTTTTTTTATTGCATAAGAGGGGGAACAAACATGAAAGTATTACAAGAAAAGATTTTGAACGAAGGAAAGGTTTTATCTGGTGATGTATTAAAGGTGGATGCATTTTTAAATCACCAAATTGATCCAGTACTTATGCAAGAAATCGGAAAAGAATTTGCCAAACGTTTTAAAGAAGAGAACATTACAAAAATCGTGACGATTGAATCTTCAGGCATTGCACCAGCGGTTATGGCTGCATTAGAGCTTGGTGTAAAAGTAATTTTTGCACGAAAACGTAAATCGTTAACGTTACAAGATAATATGTACGTTGCAAACGTATATTCATTTACAAAACAAGAAACAAATGAAATTTCATTATCTCGAAATCATATTGATGAAAATGATCGCGTGCTAATCATCGATGACTTTTTAGCAAACGGTCAGGCTGCTTTAGGTTTAATGAGTTTGGTAGAGCAAGCAGGAGCAAGTATTGCAGGAATTGGAATTGTTATTGAAAAAGCATTTCAAGATGGAGGAAAGAAGCTTCGTGAACAAGGCGTTCGTGTTGAATCACTAGCAGAAATTGCATCACTTGATAACGGCACAGTTACATTTGTACAGCAAGAAACTGCGGAGGTGAAATAAACGATGAAGCAGCATCCATTTAAAATTGCATCGCTTGGTATGCAGCATATGCTGGCAATGTATGCTGGAGCAATTATCGTTCCGCTTATTGTGGGCGGTGGACTTGGTTTAAATCAAAAAGAATTAACATATTTAGTCTCAATTGATTTATTAATGTGCGGCGTTGCGACAATTTTACAAGCATTATCAAATCGCTTTTTCGGTATTGGACTTCCCGTTGTACTCGGTTGTACATTTACAGCCGTTGGACCGATGATTGCGATTGGAAAACAATACGGTGTGTCTTCTATTTATGGAGCAATTATTGCTGCTGGGTTATTCGTTGTTATTTTTGCGAAATTATTTGGAAAGCTTGTAAAACTATTTCCACCTGTTGTAACAGGATCTGTTGTTACTGTAATTGGAGTTACACTTGTTCCAGCAGCAATTAATGATATGGCTGGAGGAGTAGGAAGTAAGGATTTCGGTAGTCTTGAAAATTTAGCATTAGCATTTGGTGTGTTACTATTTATCATCATTATGTATCGTTTCTTTGATGGATTTATTCGTTCAATCTCTATTTTACTAGGTCTATTGTTCGGTACAATCGTTGCAGCGTTTATGGGGAAAGTAAGCTTGCAAGCGGTTGGAGAGGCTGATTGGTTCCATGGTATTCAACCATTTTACTTTGGTACACCAACATTTGAATTAACACCAGTTATTACGATGATTCTCGTTGCTTGTGTAGGGATTGTAGAAGCAACGGGTGTATACTTTGCATTATCTGATATTTGCAATAAAAAAATCGGTGAAAAAGAATTAACAAAGGGCTATCGAGCAGAAGGATTAGCGATGGTGTTAGGTGGTATTTTCAACGCGTTCCCATATACAACTTACTCTCAAAACGTAGGACTTGTTCAATTAACTGGAGTAAGAAATCGCGTTATTATTTATACTTGCGGTGGTATGTTAATCGTTCTTGGATTCATTCCTAAAATCGCAGCTATTACAACAATCATTCCGAAATCAGTACTTGGCGGTGCTATGCTCGCAATGTTCGGTATGGTAATGGCATATGGTATTAAAATGTTAAGTAGCGTTGATTTTGGCAAACAAGAAAACTTATTAATTGTTGCATGTTCTGTCGGAATTGGGCTTGGGGTTACAGTTGTTCCTACATTATTCTCACAACTTCCTGAAAACATTCGTATTTTAACAGATAACGGAATTGTACTTGGAAGTGCGTCAGCAGTACTTTTAAATATCGTATTTAATATGGTGCCGCAGCGTAAAGTGAAAGTAAAAGAAGAGCCGGTGTCTATGCAAAGTGCAGTAAGAGAAGCGTAAAAAAGCAAGGTCTCGTTATGAGACCTTGCTTTTCTTTTTAAGTGGCATCATTTTCCCGTAAGTACCAAGACGCCAAATGTACTCAAGTGGTCCGTATTGGTAATGTGAAAGCCACCAGCGGCTAATAAAGATTTGTAACGTGTAGAAACTAATGCAGAATATTGGTCCAACCCATAATGGAGCAGGATAATAATTTTTAAGTAATAGACCAAATACAAGTAATGTAACAATTGTATGCGAGATGTAATTTGTTAATGCCATTCGTCCAACGTATTGGAATGGACGTAATACTGTTTGCCATTTTTCTTTTTGTAATAAACGCATTAACGTGACAATGTAGAAGATGAACAATGTCTTTCCGCTTATCATCGTAATGCCCATAAGTGAAAATGGTGTGTATGGTTGATTGTTCATAAAGAAGTAAACCATAATAAACCAAATCGGTAATGTTAAAATGAACATAATGATTTGCCATTTTTTAAGTTTTGGATCTAATTCCTTAGCACGGCGGAAAATGTCTTTTTTACCGGCATATAATCCGAGTAAAAACAATCCTAGTGTTTCAGGAAGCATAATAAGATTGTTACTTATTGCTTCAGAATAGAAAGAATAGAATCTGTCTGTAATTTGTAAGCCCCAGTTTTCTAACGGCATAATGGCTATGGAAAGGCCTAGTTCATCTAGCGGCACTAATAACATGACAAGAGAACCTAATAATGTGAACAATTGCATGAAACTTAATAGTACAATTGACCATATTAAAATAGTACGTGTCTTTCTTTTGTAAAATAAAAATAAGAAAAACCCGGTAATTGCATAAGTATGTAAAATGTCACCGTCCCATAAAAGAACGTAATGTAAGAACCCGAATAATAATAAGATAAGTAAGCGGCGAACAAACAAAGTTTTTGGACGATCGGTCTTCGCCTCAGCACGATTCATAAAAATATAAAAACCTAATCCGAATAAAAACGAAAAAATTGTATAAAATTTCGTTTGAATAAACATATCGTAAAATAGGCGAATATAGCTGTCTATCCCTTCGTAAATTCCTGTAATATCACGTGAGTCAACCCCGGCAATAATTGGCCAGTTAACAAGAAAAATACCTAATACAGCTATTCCTCTAATAATATCAATGGAGTGTATCCTCTCGCCTTGTGTGAGATTTTGTGTCATTTTTTTCCTCCTTGTTAAGTAATTCCCTTTTATTATACAAAATGTAAGATGGAGGGGGTAGGGGATATTTCCATTTTTTTAAACTGTTAAGTTATGTAGGATGAGATATAATAAGAGTGCACAACAAGTTTTAACCTTTTTCAAAACAGGCAGTAAAGCTCCTTCTTATAAGGAGCTTTCTTTATGAAAAGTGTTGATAATGATTCTCTTTAATGATAAAATGTATTCAAAAGTGATAATCATTATCAAAAAAGGTTGGTGCATGAGTATGGTATATGCATTAGTAGCAAGTACAGTTGCTGTATATGCAGTTATTGCAAAGTATGTTTTAAATGGAGTAGGAACAGCAAAATGAGTGATATGACATAAAATCCCTTTCATTTGTAAAAAGAATGAAAGGGATTTTTTATTTTTAATGAGAATATGCTGAAAATTTAGTATGATAGTAAAGTGAAACTGTAATCAATGGGTAGGTGTAACTCTCACTGGTTATGAGCTCGCAATTAGCGGGGAAAAGTATATACATCTTGGGTAAAGGGGAACAAGGGGATGACAAACATAGTACAGACAAACGGTATGAAAAAACTTGTTTGTTTTTATGAAGAGTGGCAAAAACACGGCGATGCAGAGAATAGCTTAAAGTTGTTTGAAGTAATTCAAAAATATAAACGAGAGCAGCTTATGATAGCGTTCTGCGGTCACTTCTCAGCAGGGAAATCAACGATGATGAATCATCTATATAAAGCGCAGTTGTTACCAACAAGTCCAATTCCGACAAGCGCTAACGTCGTTAAAATTGAAAAGGGATTTGATCGTGTTGTTGTTACGATTAAATCTGGAGAACAGTACGAATATGACGGTGCATATTCAGCAGAAGAATTAAAGCAAATTTGTAAAGATGGCGATGAGGTAATTGGTGTTCATATTTATCGGAATGATGCACCAATTCCTGAGGGTGTTATGTTAGTTGATACACCAGGGATTGACTCAACAGATGATGCCCATCAACTAGCGACAGAATCAACGCTACATCTAGCAGACGTAATTTTTTATATGATGGATTATAATCACGTCCAATCGGAAGTGAATTTGCAATTTGTTAAAGAATTGAAACAACGTAATAAAACGGTTTATCTCGTTGTAAATCAAATAGATAAACATAAAGAAAATGAATTATCATTTGAGGATTATAAAGATAGTGTGAAACAATCGTTCTCTAACTGGGATATTGAAGTAGATGGAGTTTATTATACGTCATTACGAATGATGAACCATCCACATAATGAAATTGGAAGTTTAGAAACATTAATTACTTCTATTATGAAAGAAAAAGAGCAGTATGTAAGAGAGGGAATGGAGCGAGAAACAGAATATTTAATGGGAGAACATTTCTCGTTTATTGTTTCTGAAAATGAAAAAGCTCTTTTGACATATGAGGAAGAGTTAGCATCACCGCTTTCGATTTCAGAAATAGTTGAAAAGAAAGAAGAGCTAACGGAAACTAAACATCGCGAGGCTAGTAAAGAATCTCATGTGAGAAACGAATTTATAAAAGGTTTACAAGCTATATTAGATAACGCGTATTTAATGCCATTTGAAATGAGAGAATTGGCAAATGCATATTTAGAAACGAAATTAACAAAGTTTAAAGTTGGTTTGCTATTTGCGAAAGGAAAGACGGAGCAAGAAAAACAAAGACGTGTAGAGGCGTTTTATTCTGCCCTTCAAAAGACTGTTGAAACGCAACTTGATTTTCATGTGAAAGAATTTATTGTAGCCTTCTTAAAAGAAGAAGGATTGTTCACGGAGGAAATTGGGAAAGACATATATGCTTTAGAAATTGCTTTTGGACCAGAAATGTTAGCTGAAGTCATTAAACAAGGTGCAGGTTTCACAGGTGATTACTTACTTCTTTATACAGCGGATGTAGCGAATGAACTGAAGAAACGTTATTTTACAAAAGCACAGCAAATTTTTGATAAAAGTGCAGTCGTTTTAAAGCAAAAAGTGAAGGAAGCAGTTGCTCGTATGGAAGAAGAGATTGAAAAATATACGATGTTGCAAACGGCAAAAGAGACGGAATTACAATACAGCAACAATTTAGAGACATATGAAAGTTATTTACAAAATGTTTGGCACGAGCGTGTTGCTACACCAGAAGGATTGCAAATAGAGGAGATATTGCAACATGAAAAACAAATTGTTAGTGAGAAATTCACACTACAAGAGCAGGAAATGGTAAATGATAACGTAGTGGCTCATGAAGAAGAGATAAAAGGAACGGCAGCTTTAAATATTCAGCGTATATTAGAGAAAGTGAAGAAAGCTGAAATGATATTAGAGCCATTGCCAGCGCTGAAACATGTACAGCAAGAGGTGATAGAAAAAAGGCGTCGTGTGGAAACGAAACAATTTACAGTAGCGTTATTCGGAGCTTTTAGTGCTGGGAAATCATCATTTGCCAATGCCTTACTTGGTGAGAAGGTACTTCCTGTATCACCAAATCCGACGACGGCAACGATTAATCAAATTTTGCCGGTTACAGAGGAAAAACCACACGGAACAGTAATGGTTCAATTCAAATCAAAGCAAGCTCTATTAGAAGATATGAAAGCTGTTTATAAGCTGTTTCATTATGAGATTACTACGTTAGATGAGGCGTTAGCACAAATTGATAAAGTTATGAAATATCCTTCACCGACTGGGAAGCAAAAAACAACATTTAGCTTTTTACGAGCGGTACAAAAAGGGTATGATGCAGTTTCTACTTATTTAGGAGAACAAGTACAAGTCACATTAGAAGAGTTCTCTGATTATGTAGCGAATGAAGAAAAATCATGCTTCGTTGAGTATATGGAGCTTTATTATGATTGTGCTTTAACAAGGCAGGGAGTAGCGCTTGTAGACACACCTGGAGCGGATTCTATTAATGCTCGCCATACGGATGTTGCATTCCAGTATATTAAAAACGCAGATGCTATTTTATTTGTAACATATTATAACCATGTATTCTCTCGTGCTGATCGTGAATTTTTAATTCAGCTTGGGCGTGTAAAGGATACTTTTGCCCTTGATAAAATGTTCTTCTTAATTAATGCGGCGGATTTAGCAGAGTCTGAAGAAGAACTTGAAATGGTAAAAGGTTATATCGCAGATCAGCTACTGCAATACGGTATTAGAAATCCGCGTTTATTTGCAATTTCAAGTTTATGTGCGCTTGAAGAGAAACAAGGAAAGAATGTTGAAAAAGAGAAGTATGGTATTTTACAAAACTCTGGAATTACTAAGTTTGAGGAATCATTTACGTCCTTTATGATGAGAGATTTAATGCTTGTTTCTGTGCATGCTCTATATGGTGCGTTGCAAGGGGCAGATCAACTTTTAGTAAACATGATAAATGGTGCAAAGCAGGGGAATGAAGAGAAAGAGAAGCAAACGAAAAAATATGAAGCAGAGCGTGATCAACTACTTCATATTATTTCATCATATAGTGTACTTGCTGAAGAACAGGCGATGCAAAATGAAGTGAAAGAGTTGCTTTATTACGTGCAACAGCGTCTATTCCTACGTTATAACGATGTGTTTACTGAATTTATTAATCCGGCGTCACTTCGAACGGATGGAAATGTGAAAACACAATTGCAACAGTGTGTTATGGAATTAGTAGCATTTATTCAGCATGATTTATTACAAGAAATGCGTGCGACATCATTACGTCTTGAAAAATGGATAGACGAAGCGATGAAGCGTGCAAAGGACGAAATTGTAGTGAACTGTAAAGTAGAAAATCAATCAATTTCTATGAATGGAACAGTTGAGTATGAATATAAAGATATTACACATAAAGAACCGTTCCCTTCAGTTGAAATAAAAGATTTCAAAAAAGCACTGGCACATTTTAAAAATGAGAAAAGCTTTTTTGAAAAGAATGACAAAGCTTTTATGCAAGAAGACGCTAAATCTGTATTAGAACCGCTTGTATCAAACTATGTAGCCGATGAAAAAGATTTATTTGTCCATCATTATAAGCAAGAATGGGATATGAAGTGGAACTTATTCCAAAAAGTGATGCAACAAGATGTAATGAACTATTATGAAAGTATATTGTTTGCATTGGCTGAAACGATCGATGTATCTCTATATGAACAAAGTAAAGAACAATTGCACAATCAGTTAGTAGAGATTGAAAAAGAAATTTATGTTATATAGTCGTTATGAGAAAAAGATTCGTTCAATTTTCTTTTGCAGTACAGTATCTAAAGATTTGACAAATCCAGCAAATTCATCGGTAGAAATCATATGAGTAAGAACGAGTCGTCTGCCATCTGGTGTTTCACCGCATAAGACGAATGAAGAAAATTCGTATGTTTTATTTTCAACTACTAATTTTGGATAGGAATACGTGTCGCTTTTCTTCTTCTTTCCATCAATAGAGATGACGTTGCATTTTTTCTCATTGTTGTCCATGGTGAATCCCTCCTTTCTATTATTTATGGTAGACAAGGAGGGTTTAGAACAATAGAGATGGGGGGATTTTTTATGTCTTTTGTAATAGAACGTATTTTAAAAGAGGCTATACCGAAGTCTTTATTGCTACTTGCTGATCCAAGTGAACGGCAAATAGCTATATATGTACAAAGAGGGTTAACATACGTAGCAAAGCAAGGGGGCAGCATCATCGGTGTGTATGTTCTTTTGGAAACAAGGCCGAAGACGATGGAAATCATGAATATTGCGGTTGCAGAGCATTTGCAAGGAAAAGGGATTGGGAAGAAGCTATTAAGGCATGCCGTAGAAACTGCTAAAGGATATGGTATGTCAAAACTTGAAGTTGGTACAGGCAATTCTAGTGTTTCACAACTTGCTTTATATCAAAAATGTGGATTTCGTATTTTTTCTATTGATTTTGATTACTTTTCGAAGCATTATGAAGAAGAGATTATTGAAAATGGCATTGTATGCCGTGATATGATTCGGCTTGCAATGGAATTGAATTAGAACGTATAACTTATTTAGGGGGAAGAGAAGATGGAAGTACATAAAGCAATTACAGCACATTCTCGTAAACAAAATGAAAGTGTAAAAGCATGTTTACAATTAGATGCGCAGCGTGAAGCAGCTATTGAAGCAGCCGTATCTCTTGCGTCAAATGGGAAAGAATTTTCGGTTGATGTCATTAATGTTGTAACAAAGCAAATTAATGATCTTGCAAAAAATGGTGTTACCTTGCAGCGTAAATATGTTACAGAAGAAATGGTTATGGAGTATGTAAGTCGTTTACAAGAGAAAGAAGGTCGTTAAAGATGATAGTTACAGTCGAATGGTTACGTGAGCATATAGAAGATGAGAACGTCCGTGTAATCGATTGTCGTTTTGATTTAGCGAATCCTAATTGGGGTAGAGAAAAGTATGAAGAAGAACATATTCCTCATGCGTTATATTTTGATTTGAATTTAGATTTATCAAGTCCTATAGCAGAACATGGTGGCCGCCATCCGTTGCCAAGCATTGAAGAGTTTGCGGACAAGCTTTCGGAGGTTGGTATTGATGAACATACGACAGTAATTGCGTATGACAGTCAAGCTGGTGCAAATGCTGCTCGTTTATGGTGGTTATGTAACTATGTAGGACATGAGAAAGTATATATATTAGATGGTGGTTTCCCGGTTTGGAAAGAGAATGGACTACCGACAACAACGGAAATTTCTGTTGTTATACGAAAAACATTTAAAACAAACATACAAGATCATATGCTTGTATCGATGGAAACAGTAAGAGAGAATATCCAGGCAGGTGCAGATGTTACGTTAATTGATTCAAGAGAGCCAAAACGTTATGCTGGTGTAGAGGAACTTGTCGATCATAAAGCAGGACATATTCCGACAGCAACAAACTATTTTTGGAAGGATGGAATGTTGCAATCAGGACAATTTAAGAATGAAGCTGAGCAACAAGAACGATTCCAAAATCTGTCGAAAGATAAGGAAACCATTGTATATTGTGGTTCTGGTGTTACGGCATGTCCAAATATCATTGCGTTAAAATTGGCTGGATTCCAAAATGTTAAATTGTATGCAGGTAGCTGGAGTGATTGGATTTCTTATCCAGAAAATCAAATTGCAAAAGAAGAAGATTAATCACTTGCATGCAAAAATAATTTGTATTAAAATAAGGTCACAAGCAAGAGATTGCTCGAAAAACTTTGTATTTTACACATTGGAAACAATGTGATAATATAACGACAAGTAAATAATACATCCTGCGGTGTACGTAACTTATTTATGTCTAAAACCGATGTTAGTTATACGGAAGCTCAATATTTAGCGACCATCATCAAGCCTTCCTTGTGGAGGAAGATGTACGGTAACTGTGAGGGCATCCACCTGCGAGTAGCGGGTTTTTGGACATTTACGAGGAGCGGCACGTGCGGGGGTCTTATTTCAACTAACCTTATATAAAATTCCTACGGTGTACGTAGCTTATGCATGTCTTAAACCAATAAGTTTAATATGGAAGTTCAATATTTAAATGTAGCTAACATGCCATCTTTTTAAGAAGGAAGTTACAAACATTTGTGAGAGCATCCACCTGTGAGAGCAGGTTTATGGACATCTAGAGAGAACGGCATATGTGGGGCTATATAAAAACCTTACGTTTTATACGTAAGGTTTTTTTGTTGCATAGATATATCAATATTATCTTGATTCACCTGTGAAGTTTCCGTAATAAATGTAGCACTTTCTGTCTTCATCAATCTCTCTTGAATCCAAGGAGAATTCCATAGACATGCCGTCTCGCTGAATATATATAATATCTGAATGAAGAGATGGTAAAATTTCTTCGTAGTTCCATACATCTTGACTATCTACTAAGCTTGAACTCGTTTCACTTAGTTCTCTAATTTCAAAACCGATGTGGGAGTATGTAGGGTCTGAAGGGTCATTGGCGAAAACTTCTTTTTGAATATAAATAACTGCTGTTCCGTCTGGATCAACCGAAGTTGCAGTAACAACATAAGTATTTTTCTCTTTAATAAAATATTCACAAGTCATGCGTGCGATAATTTCAGAATTAGAAATATTGGCGTAGTTCCATAAAGCAGGATACCCTTTCGTTTCATCATTAAGTCGATATTCTAAGAACCTGTTTAAAATCTTTTTAATAAAATCGCTACACCTGCCAATAAGCAACTCTGTCTGCTATTTTCAA
>NZ_JBNPJZ010000081.1:0-27846 GCF_050312695.1 Bacillus sp. AF62
ACTATCATTCTTCCAGGAAAACGGGTTTCTTTATGCATTCATTTTTGGATATTTATGAGTTTTGCAACACCCTCAATGTTGTTTCATTTTTATTTATTCTATACTTTGGCTACAAAAATAACTATGTAGGAAAAAAAGGAATAGAGCAAAAGAAAATACTCAAAAAACACAACCTTCACTAAAAAAGGAACCTTTTGTACAGGTTCCTTTTTATCATTGCCGCACAACAACTTCATTTGTTTGCAGTGGACCATATGATATCTCTTTATCTTGAAATGTATATGTAGCCTGAAAGAATGCTTGTTTAAGAGCTTTATCTTTATTAGCTTTTATTTTGCAACGTAGTTCCACCTTTTCATTTGGTAACAAATCATCAATTCGCCACCTTACAAGCTGGAATAAAAACTCACTTATCCCCTTATCAACTTTTAAAGAATTAGGAATATAAGCAAAGTAATCTCGAATCATATGACTTACAACAACTCTCGAAATCATTTCTACCCCTTTATTTTCCACTTGAATTCGCATAATAAGTATGTCGTTTACATCGTAGGTCAATTCATACGAAAATTGTTCTGTATACATACTACCAATTTGCAATGTAACGGCTACTTGAGGAAATTTATTTTCCTTTTTCGATCCGTCAATCCACAATACTGGTTGTAGCGGTATTGAATACTTTCCTGTATCCGAAATTCGTCCCCATATTTTCATAATATATATTCACCTCATTTCAGATGTACCATACACACAATGAATTCCCCAACTTACTAAAGCTTGCTACAAGTAATGTTTAATATTTCTCTTCCTTTTATCCTATTCGACAATATGAAGAAAAAACCATTTTTCATCTATTAACAGAAGGTGTTCTTTATGAAATTTTTTTACAATTTACTTCATTTCCTTTATAGCAATATTCGTATCGCTCACTCGTTCTCTACTCATATGAAAGAATATTTTGACGGAAGAAAAAATTTGCCTTATAGTCAAATTTGACTATAATATTCTTTATGGCATATTAGTGCACTTATGGAAAAGAAATTAAAATCAACTATACATTTAAATTTTTTATCCACTGCACTCAAAACTTAATATAGTTTACTTATTTCTAAAGGAGGGTTATATTTGGAAACTCAACCATTAAAAAAAGACACCAACAAGACAAAATTTGTTGTTGCTGGTTTGCTGCTTGGTATATTAATGGCCGCAATGGATAATACAATCGTTGCAACCGCAATGGCGACAATCGTTGGAGACCTAGGAGGCTTTGATAAGTTTGTTTGGGTCACATCAGCTTATATGGTAGCAACAATGGCAGGGATGCCTATCTTTGGGAAACTTTCTGATATGTACGGGCGGAAACGTTTTTATATTGGGGGCCTCATTCTTTTCTTATTCGGTTCTGCGCTTTGCGGAACAGCTTCAAGTATTGAGCAATTAAGTATTTATAGAGCTATTCAAGGTATCGGTGGTGGTGCCCTTATGCCTATCGCCTTTACAATTATGTATGATATCTTCCCACCAGAAAAACGCGGGAAGATGACAGGGCTATTCGGTGCTGTTTTCGGGACATCTAGTGTATTCGGTCCTTTATTAGGTGCTTATATTACAGACTATATAAGTTGGCATTGGGTCTTCTATATCAATATTCCATTAGGACTTATCTCCTTTTTCTTCATTACTAAATACTACAGTGAGTCTCTAGAATTTAGAAAACAAAAAATTGATTGGGCTGGTGCTATTACACTTGTCATAAGTATCGTTTGCTTAATGTTCGCATTAGAACTTGGTGGTAAGGAATATGCCTGGAATTCCACTGTAATTATTGGCTTATTTACAACAGTAGTTATTGCGCTTATTATTTTCTTCTTTGTAGAAAGAAAAGCAACCGAGCCTATTATTTCGTTCCATCTATTTAAAAAACCTTTATTCGCAGCTAGTCAAGGAGTTGCCTTTTTCTATGGTGCTGCTTTTATTATCTGTACAGTTTATATTCCAATCTTCATTCAAGGCGTTCTTGGAGGTTCGGCCTCTAATGCTGGATTAATTTTAACACCAATGATGGTTGGTTCTGTAATTGGAAGTCAAACAGGAGGACAATTAGCTTCTCGAACAAGCTATCGTAACATTATGATGGTATCTGGTGTCTTCTTCGTTCTTGGTATTTATTCATTAAGTACTTTAACAATGGACACACCTCGTTTACTCGTAACACTATTTATGATTCTCGCTGGGCTTGGTGTTGGTTTCTCATTCTCAGTATTAAGTATGTCTTCTATTCACAAGTTAGAAATGCGAGACCGCGGTTCGGCGACATCAACAAACTCATTCTTCCGATCACTCGGTATGACTCTTGGTGTAACGATTTTCGGTACAATTCAAAATCATATTTTTACAGATAAACTAAACTCTGTGTTCCCCCCTGAACTAGCAAAATTAGCTCCAAAAGGCGGAGACACAAGTTTCTTATTATCACCAGGCGCTACCGCAAAAATTCCTGTTGAAATATTAGCGGGTATTAAAGAAGCTCTCGCTACATCTATTGCGAACACATTCTTCTGGGCACTCATCCCGGCTGTACTAAGTGTTATTTGTATTTTACTAATGGGAAATGAACGCCTCTTTACAGGCCCTAAAAAGAAAGAAAAACAAAAGCAAGTCAGTTAATATAAAAAAGAAGCGGCATATCCCTTTATGAAAAAGGATATGCCGTTTATAATATGTATAAAGTTTTTATATACAGGAGTTGAGACAGCATGAGCATGAAATTAGTCATTCTCGGCTTGCTACTCGAAGGAGATAAACATCCATATGAAGTGCAGCATATTATGAAAGAACGACAAATGGATTGTTATATTAAATATGCTAAAGGATCACTTTATTACGCTTTCGAGCAATTAGAAAAGCAAGGCGCAATTCACATTACAAATGTAATTAGAGACACAAACCGACCTGACAAAACGATTTTTCATATAACAGAAGAAGGCAAAAAACTATTCCACACTTTACTATTAAAACAATTCGAAGCAAAAAACCAAATATATAAACCTATTTATTCAGCCCTATCTTTCGCTCACTTTAGCAATGATCACGAATTAGTTCCTATTTTAGAAAAAAAGAAAAACGATACTCTTCAATATTTACATACTATGCAAACGATATATGATTGTAATAAAGGAAAGGTTCCACGTGCACAACTATATATTTTGCAAAGTGTAATTGAGCATATTACAGTTGAATTACAATGGCTAAACACCCTCCTTAAAGATGCTATAGCAGGCCGACTTTCAGAAGTTGCTATAGATGAAAATTGAGCTATGAAAGAAGACATCCCTACTTCTTTCATAGCTCAATTTCTCTTTTTATACTGTAATATTATTAGTTACTTCAGAATAAAAAGTCAGAATAATAAGAAATAAAAACTTTGGAATTTTCTTATTTTAAAACAGTAGACAAAATTCCAAAAATTGTGTTAGAATTTGTTTCAATATCATATCGCTTGTTAAATTCCTTTCAAAAGGAAAATAGGTACACGAACATTTCGTTTCGTGTTTAAAAGGGAAGCTTGGTGAAACTCCAACACGGTCCCGCCACTGTAAATGCTGAGATTTCTTTTTGGTGCCACTGTGAAAGCGGGAAGGTGAAAGAAATTATATGAAGCATAAGTCAGGAGACCTGCCTGTTTTAACAACACTGATAGATTCACGGATGATGATGAGGTGTTAAAACAAAAAGGAAGGCTTATTTTCTATGTCTTTGCACTTTTTGTTATAGGTATTTCCTAGTAAACGGAAATGCTTACTTTCAATTAGGGAGGAATTTAAAATGGCAATTCAAACAAGTAACTTAGGTTATCCACGTATCGGACTACAACGAGAGTGGAAAAAAACATTGGAAGCTTTTTGGTCCAATAAAATTGATGAAGAACAATTTTTAACAACAATGAAAGAAATCCGCCTTCAACACGTAAAAGTACAGCAAGAAAAAGGGATTGAACTCATTCCAATTGGCGACTTTACATATTATGATCACGTTTTGGATACTGCCTATATGCTAGGATTTATCCCATCACGTTTTTCTGAGTTTACATCTTACCTTGATGTATATTTCGCAATGGCGCGTGGCTCTAAAGATCACGTAGCTTCCGAAATGACAAAATGGTTTAACACAAACTATCACTATATCGTTCCTGAATATGAAGAGGGATTACAAATCTCTTTAAAAGATAATCGTCCACTTCGCTTATACGAAGAGGCAAAACACGAATTAGGAGTAGATGGAAAGCCTGTTATTTTAGGTCCATATACTTTCTTAAAATTAGCTAAAGGCTATACACAAGAACAATTCCCTTCCATTTTAAAACAGTTAGTTGCACCTTACGTACAACTGCTTTCAGAACTACATGCAGCTGGTGCACAAGCCATTCAAGTTGATGAACCAATTTTCGCTTCTTTAACTAAAGAAGAAGTTCAACAAGCAAAAGAAATTTATGAAGCTATTCGTAAAGAAGTTCCAAATGCGACTCTTCTTTTACAAACGTATTTTGATAGCGTGGAAGAAAACTATGAAGAAATTATTACATTCCCGGTATCCGGTATTGGATTAGATTTCATTCATGGTAAAGAAGGTAATTTAAATGCTATTTCAAAATATGGATTCCCAGCTGATAAAACTTTAGCCGTCGGTTGTATAGATGGCCGTAACATTTGGAGAGCTGACCTTGATGAAGTTCTTGAGTTATTTACAACGTTACAAAAACAAGTCCAAACGAAAGATTTCATCGTTCAGCCTTCTTGTAGCTTATTGCATACACCGATCGATAAAACAGAAGAAACTCACTTATCGACTGAGCTATTTGATGCATTAGCATTTGCAAATCAAAAATTAGAAGAGTTAGTTCTTATTCATTCCGCTCTCACTCAAGGTACAGAAAGCATTAGTACTGAGCTGGAAACATATCGAAACGTACATCATACAATTCGCTCATCTGCTGCACGTAACCGAGAAGATGTCAAAGCAGCACGAACAGCACTAAAAGAAGAAGATTTTTCACGCCCTCTTCCATTTGAAAAACGATACGAATTACAACAAGTTGCCCTGGAGTTACCGCTATTACCAACAACGACTATTGGTAGCTTCCCGCAAACAACTGAAGTTCGTCAAACGCGAAAAGAATGGCGTAACGGTGTTATTTCAAATGAACAATATGAACAATTTATTGAAAAAGAGACAGAAAAATGGATTCGTTACCAAGAAGAAATTGAGCTTGATGTCCTTGTACATGGTGAATTTGAAAGAACTGACATGGTCGAATATTTTGGTGAGCGCCTTGCTGGTTTCTCATTCACTAAAAACGGTTGGGTACAATCATACGGTTCCCGCTGCGTAAAACCACCTGTTATTTATGGTGATGTAGCCTTTATTAACGGCATGACTATTAAGGAAACAGTTTATGCACAAAGCTTAACGGAGAAAGTTGTAAAAGGAATGTTAACTGGACCTGTTACGATTTTAAATTGGTCCTTCGTTCGAAATGACATTCCAAGAAAAGAAGTTTCGTATCAAATTGCACTAGCTCTTCGTCACGAAATTGAACTACTTGAATCTTCCGGAATTAGAGTAATCCAAGTCGATGAGCCAGCACTTCGTGAAGGAATGCCACTAAAAGAAAAAGATTGGGATGCTTATATTACATGGGCAGTACAATCCTTCCTTTTAGCAACTTCTTCTGTAGCAAATGAAACACAAATTCATACTCATATGTGTTACAGTAACTTCGAAGATATTGTTGACGCGATTCGCGCATTAGATGCAGATGTAATTTCTATCGAAACATCAAGAAGTCACGGAGAATTTATTGATACGTTAAAACATACAACATATGAAAAAGGCATCGGTCTAGGTGTATATGATATTCATAGCCCACGTGTACCGAGTAAAGATGAAATGTATAAAATCGTAGAACAATCTTTAGAAGTATGCGATCCTAAATATTTCTGGATTAATCCTGATTGTGGTTTAAAAACGAGAAGAACAGAAGAAGTTATTCCAGCTTTAGAACATATGGTTCAAGCAGCGAAAGATGCTCGTTCCCTTTTAAAAACAAACGCATAACAAAAATGGGTTATCCTTTTCTCAGGATAACCCATTTTTTATTCTTTACTTTCAAAGAAGAATTCGTATTGTATTTTATATAATTCATCATCCGTTGGCTCTTCAAGAGGAATTGCTTGTAAGACAACTGTATACTCACCATTTGGAATAGATATTTGAAATTTGTTTGAAAGAATACTCGTTATAACGATACTTTCATTTTCAACCGTAAAAGGAACCGTAATCGTTCTAACCACTTCTTCTTTTTCAATATGTTTCCCTGGGGTCACTTTCACTTCACAAGTATAATCAGAAAGTGCTTCAAAAATAACAGTTCCCTCTGCCTCAGCATAACCTCTTTCAAAATCTTCATCCGTCCAGTCTACATAAGGCTGCTCACCGTCATAGTTCATTAACATTAATTGCGAATAAGAAATTGTTAACTCCATAGTTCCCCTTCTCCTTCATTATGAAATGTACAAATACTACTTCACTTCAAATTTCACACGCGTACCATCTGGATATTTATCTAACTTATTCCCTACCCAAGAGCCTGCTCCCCGGTTATCCGCCGGACTTATATATTCAATATGTGCTCCTTTTCCGCCTTCCTTGCACATCGCCATTGGCCATTCATCACGATCATACCCTTTTTTTGATGGATATGGTGCTAACGACAATTTCCTTCTATCTGCAGCACCACCACGATCGATTGTACAAACTTCTGAATGCCCTTCTTTTATAGCATCCGTAATATGTTTTCCTGTCTCTGGATAACGTTCTTTCGGAAATTCTAACACTTGATCATACGTATTCGTTTTCTTTACACTTGTTTCCTCTGGCACAAGTACTTCATAAACTGCTACTAAAATAGACAGAATTGCAATAATTGAAATGATAATACCTTTTAATTGCTTCATGTATACCTCCATGTTTCTACCAGTTTCTTTTCCTCAGTTATTATAACAAACTTCTCCTGTATATGTTTTCAGACATTATTTTAGTTATTCCTTGCCATTCCGCCAAAAAATTTCATTTTTTCACTAATGCTGTAGAAAACTAATAGCCTTCCGACATTCTTTTTCAAAGGAAGTCCTCATAAAAGATTGAAATGATATATACGATACTTTTTGGGGAGGAAATATCATGGAAGCTACCTATAAAACGAAAGATGTCACGAATAAAACAGGCATCCCAAAACATATAGTCCGCAAATATAGTCAACTGTTAGAGGAACATGGTTATATGATTTCTAAAACAGCTGATGCTCGTATTTATAAACTTGATGATTTAAAACTATTGAAATCTATACATGAAAGAGCTGCCACATTACAAGAAGATATTTCAGAAACGATACCGATTATTTTAAAAGAAAAAGAGGCCCCACCTGTACCAGTTATACAAGATAAGCAAGAGATACAACCGAAAGAAAAAGAAGATGGGCGTAACTTTGAGGAGTTCATGTTGAAACTTGAAATGCTAGCTCAATTAAATGAAGCAATTATTCATCAAAATTCTACTCTAATTACACAAAATCGTTTAAAGGATGAGAAACTAGATGAATTGATGCAACAAGTGTATGTAAAAGAAGGCTCTCAAGAAAAAATGCTTCAAGAGTTAGTCGAGCACGCCGCTCAAACAGATGCATTGCAAAAAGAAAAAATGGACTTATTAATGAATCATATGTATAAACGAGAATCCAAACAAGAAGAAAAAATGAATAAACTGGTTAATCAAATTTATAACAAGGACAGTAATCGTGATGCACAGCTTATGCAAGTTATTCGAGAAATTCAAGAAACAAAAAGAATGGTCGCTGCCTCAAAAGAGCAAAGCTTCTTTCAATCATTTAAAAGTTTATTTAGCCGAGCAAAACAAGAAAAAACAAATGAATAAACAATATAAAATAAAAAGTTACCTTCCATCGGTAACTTTTATTCCTTATTTTGTACAGCTGGTAATATAATAATTGCTTCAGTGCCTTTTCCACTTTCACTCTTATATTCCAATGTACCATTATGCGCTTGTAAAATACTAAATGTTACCATAAGCCCTAATCCTGTCCCTTTTTCTTTTAAAGAATAATATGGTTGCCCCAGCCTTGCTAACTGTTCTTTCGTCATACCAACACCACTATCTTTAACTCTTATTATGATTGTTTCGTCTTTTTGAATAGCTGTTACTTTTAAATATCCTTTATTTCCTTGAATTGCTTCAATACCATTTTTAACAACATTCATAATAGCTTGCTTCAATTTTGTCTTATCACCAATCGTATAAAGACTTTCTGAAATTTCAACTTGTAAATATACACCTTGCATCGCTGCAAATGACGACATAAGAGTGGTCATTTCTATTAATTGGGCTGATAAACAAATGTGTTCTTTTTTCTCAATTTGCGGCCTTGCTAAATTCAAGTAATCTGAAATAATTTGTTCCGCCCGATCCAATTCAGCTAATACGAGACGCATATAATCCTTATTCTTCACATCTTCCGTACTTTCTAGCAATTGGATAAATCCACGAACAACAGTAAGTGGATTTCGAACTTCATGTGCCACACTTGCTGCTAACTCACTTACAATATTAAGCTTTTCTGATTTTTGCATCTCTGTACGTAGCAATGCATTTTCATTTAAATATTCAGTTAAATACACCTGAAATACCATTGTCATGACCATGATAAGCGAGGCAAATATAAATCCGCTATATATTTGCGAAATATACGGTGTAAATCCTGTTTCCAAAAGAACATTAATCATGCCTAATACTAAAGAAACAAGCACATAAAATGATGAAATCATAAATGCTAAAATTAATTTCTTATCTCTTGAAAAAAGAGACCATTTCTTTGATAAAAATAGCGGAACTATCAATAGAAATGTTACTTCTAAAACTGGAAGAAAGCTCATTCCCTTTAGTAACCATTCATATGCAACAAAAATAACCGCTGGGATTAAACCAACAATCCCACCATATAAAAAACCACTGACAATTGGAATTGGGTGAAAGTTATACCCACACACATTGCCAAAACAAATAGAGTATGTCATGGAGAGAACGAGCGTAACGCTAGATAAAAACATAATAAAGTAACGATTTGGCTTCGGAGGCATTTCTTGATAGCGATTTAAACGAATCGCTTCATATAAAAATAGTGGTAAAATTATGATGGCAATTTGAATCAACAAATCACGGATAAGCTCCATAACCTCTCATCCCCTATATGTATTTTGATATGATTATATCATTTTATAGGTTTATTTGTTTTAAAATTTTGATTTTTCTTAACATATTTGTTAATTCTTTGTTAACAACTCATAATAATTGTTACAGATTTTCGAAATGATTGTAAACCCTGTACCAAATTTCCTTCGTACAGTATACAATGAATACGGATTACAAAGAAAATGTAAAAATACTTTTTTAGACGGACAACTATAGCAAAATACAGCATATAATCCATACTATCTATGTTTACAAATAAGTGATCATTACTTTAGTAGGAGGAAGATAAATATGGCGGGTACTACGCTTGTTTTAAAAGAAGAAAATTTGGTTGTTCTAGAAAATGTTGAAAAATCAGTATATGAAGAGTTACAGCATAAAGCAGGAGATGAAGATTGCACATGTGCTGTGAACGAATCAGTTGTTCACCTTGGCAAGGTATCCTCTGTACTCTGGAATGAAGATGAAATAGATTGGGAATACGGATATTAAAAAGTCGCTTATAGCGGCTTTTTTTCTCTTTTCTCTTTTCTCTCTCTTTCTAAATTACATATACAAAGCGCAATCATAGAAAATATGATAAAATGAACTTAATTTTCAAACGGAAGAAAGGGAGATACAATGGAACAATTCATTAACCCTAGAGTGAAGGATATCCAAATTTCTGGAATCCGTCAATTCTCTAACATGATTCAAAACTATGATAATTTGATTTCTTTAACAATCGGACAACCCGATTTCCCTACACCTTCTCTCGTAAAAGAAGCGGCAAAACGGGCTATTACAGAAAACTATACAAGCTATACACATAACGCTGGTTTACTAGAATTACGTAAGGCAGCTTGTAACTTCGTAAAAGATAACTACGATTTACATTACTCACCTGAAAACGAAACCATCGTTACAATTGGTGCTAGCGAAGCGATTGATGTTGCATTCCGAACGATTTTAGAGCCAGGAACAGAAGTAATTTTACCTGCTCCTATTTATCCAGGTTACGAACCTATTATTCGATTATGCGGTGCAACGCCCATTTTTGTAGATGTTCGTGAAACTGGATTCCGTTTAACAGCTGACGCGCTAAAAAATGCTATTACAGAAAAAACAAGATGTATCGTACTACCATATCCTTCTAACCCAACTGGTGTAACTTTATCCACAGAAGAATTAAAAGATATTGTAGATGTTTTAAAAGATAAAAATATTTTCGTCCTTTCAGATGAAATTTATAGCGAGCTTGTGTATGAACAAAAGCATACATCTATCGCTCATTTCCCAGAAATGCGTGAAAAGACAATTGTCATTAACGGTTTATCTAAATCACATTCTATGACTGGCTGGCGTGTTGGACTTTTATTCGCACCAAGCTATTTAGCAGGACATATATTAAAAGTTCATCAATACAATGTAACGTGTGCTACTTCAATCGCTCAATACGCTGCGATTGAAGCATTAACAGCTGCTAAAGACGCACCCAAAATGATGCGCCACCAATATAAAAAACGCCGTGATTACGTATATAATAGACTCACTCAAATGGGATTAGCAGTTGAAAAGCCAACAGGTGCATTTTACTTATTCCCATATGTTGGTCATTTGACATCTTCATCATTTGATTTTGCACTTGATCTTGTCAAAGAAGCTGGACTAGCTGTAGTTCCTGGAACAGCATTCTCTGAATACGGTGAAGGCTACCTTCGCTTGTCCTATGCATATAGTATCGAAACTTTAAAAGAAGGCTGCGACCGATTAGAAGCCTTTCTAAAGAAAAAAGCTAAGAGTTAAACTCTTAGCTTTTTTCTGCATAATGATCACAAGTTTGACGTTTTAGTAATTTATGAGGAATAATGATACACTTTGCAGTGGATTCTGCATTCTCTACTTTATCAACTAAAGCTTTTGCTGCCTCATATCCTAGCTGATAAATATTCACATCAACTGTCGAAAGTGGAGGGCTCGCAATTTCTGATAATAAAGCATTATTAAAGCTTACAATAGAAACATCCTTCGGTACAACGAATCCTTTTTTAGAAAGAGCACTTAACACACCAAGTCCAATTAAGTCATCCGTTGCCATAATTGCCGTCGGCGGTTGCTGCAGTCCCATTAATTCCTCAACGGCTTGTTGACCACTTTCCCTCGAAAAATCAAAATGTAAAATATATTCTTTGGGTAATACAATGTCTGCTAATTTCAAGGCATCACTCATACCAGCTAAACGATCTCTCGTTACAAGTAAATCTGATCCACCACCAATGAATGCGATTTGCTTATGCCCTAATGAAATTAAATATTCTGCCACTTCTCTTGCAGCTGTATAATTGTCATTATCTACATATGTAATTTCATCTTTTCGATCATATGGTTTTCCTATTAAAACAAACGGGAAATTTTGTTCATGTAAATATTGAATAATCCGATCATTCTCCCTTGAATATAAAAGAATAATGCCACCAATTTGACGTCCCTGTACCATCTTTACGACACCATTAAAAATTTCTTCTTCCGTTTCACCTGTCGACATGTAAAGCGCATAACCTTCTACGTGTGCAAATGAACTAATCCCTCTTATAACTTCTGGGAAAAATGGATTTTGAAAAGCTTTACTTGCAGAACTTGGCATAACAAGACCAAGTGTTTTCGTCGTTTGGTTCGCAAGATTTCTCGCATTTAAATTGGGATGATACCCTAATTCACTCATCACTTTCCTAACACGGCGCTTTGTCTTTTCACTTATACTTGGATTATCAGCAATTACACGAGAAACTGTTGATGGTGCAACATTCGCTTGCTTCGCCACATCTTTAATTGTAACTGTCATAAAAATCCCCCTCCTCTCATTTCTCTGTCATTTTTCATATATTTTATCTCGCATTCATTGCAAGTCATAAACTTTCATTTCTTATATCTTGCAAAACTAATCCTATTCTCCCTCTTCATGTATTGTAAGGGATATAGCTATTTTTTCCTATACTATAATATACTATTTATTTCACTTCTTTTCACATGTGATGTCAAATCTCTTTTCATCTCCCTATAAACTTATTTATAGGGAGATGAAAAGAAAAATGGGACGTAATGTCCCATTTTTCATCCTTTTGTACCTCCAGCTGTTAAACCGGAAACAAAATATTTTTGTAGTGATAGGAATAAAATTGAAATCGGGATCGCAATTAACACTGAACCCGCTGCAAACGTTGTAAATTCATTACCGAATTTTTTCGCAACCATTTCATATAATCCAACTGCTAAAGTATAATTTTCTGGTGTTCGCAAAATAATACTCGCTAAAATGAAATCTGTAAATGGACCAATGAAAGTAAATAATGCTACAACCGCTACGATTGGCTTTGCAAGTGGCATAATGATTTGCCAGAAAATACGGAAATGCCCTGCTCCATCCATTCGAGCTGATTCATCCAACTCTTTCGGAATCGTATCAAAATACCCTTTCATAAGCCATGTATTCATCGGAATTGCTCCGCCCACATAAATTAAAATTAATGCAAGGTGTGTATCAAGTAATCCTGTTAACTGAGCTAATATATATAGTGCGATTAACGCTGCAAAATTCGGGATCATTTGCAGAATTAAAAATGTTAATAAACCATTCTTTCTTCCAACAAAACGATATCTCGAAAATGCATAAGCAGTAAAACTAATGGCTAGTACAGAGAAAATCATCGTCATTACGCTAACTTTCAAAGTATTTTTATACCAAAGTAAGTAATTACTTGAATCGAGATCAAGTAGCTTGCGATAATGATCTAATGTGGCGTTTTTTGGAATAATACTTGACCCAGATAAACTATCACCTGGATTAAACGATGAGCCAATTATCCATAGTAATGGATAGAAAACAATCGCACACATTATGAAGATAACTAAATAACTTAATGAAAGACGTAGCATCTTTTGTCGTTTAATATTCATTTACATCATATCCTCTTCTTGGAATGATTTTGTTCTCTTAAATTGCCATAACGCAACTGTAATAACGATTAACGATAAAATCATTGTAAGAGCTGCTGCTTTGCCGTATTGAGCCGAAGTCATCGTTAACTTATAGATCCATGAAATTAAAATATCCGTTCCACCTGCATTTTGTCCAGACACAGCAGGTCCCCCGTTATTAAATAGATAAATAATACTAAAATTATTAAAGTTAAACGTATATTGCGTAATTAATATTGGCGCTGTTGCATATAACACAAGTGGCAATGTAATTTTGCGGAACTGTTGCCAAGCAGTTGCTCCGTCTACTGTAGCCGCTTCATATAATTCTCCTGGAATCGATTGCAGTATACCTGTTGTCATCGCAAAGACGAACGGGAAACCAAGCCACGTTTGAATCATAATTAAAGCAATCTTTGACCAAAACGGGTCTGTCATCCAAGCAATCTTTTCAATCCCGAATAAAGCTAATACTTGGTTATTAATTGCTCCAAATGTTTCATTAAACATACCAGCAAATACAAGAATAGATACGAATGCTGGAACAGCCCACGGTAAAATAAAGATTGTTCGAATAATTGCCTTACCCTTAATACCAGGCTGATTTACGATAATCGCTAAAAAAATACCAAGTGCAACTTGTAATGTTGTTGCAACGAATGTCCAAATGACAGTCCAAGAAAATACACTTAAAAATGTATCTCTCCACATCGGTAATGTGAAAATATCAATAAAGTTTTTAAAGCCCACCCAATCTACTAATTTAGCTGGAGGAGAATGATATAAATCATAGTTTGTAAATCCAATTAAAATTACGAAGATGATTGGAAATACGACAACAAAGATAAGTAGTAGAAAACCTGGTGAAACCATTAAATAAGGAAAGCCTTGATCTAACAAATTACGGTATTGCTCTTTTACAGAATTTAACGGTGTTCCAATATCACGTTTCTTCCCATTTTGATATGCATCATATAAGTTAAATGCATATATGCCAAGCCCAAAAGCGATAACGATAAGTGCCAAGATCCCTTCTACTAATAGAAAGACGGAATGGTCACGTGGAACTTCTGTACCGAGCGTTACAATGCCCCATAATCCCATATTTAATAAATCAGCAAAGGCTACAATAAATGAACCTGTTAATACTAGAAAAATAAGACCTTTTACAAATTGTTTATTATACATTTGGCCCACGCCTGGAATGATTGATAACATGGTTGCCACTTTCCTATGCTTTGAATCATTTAACCCCTTTGCAGGTTCCATAGATGTTTGCATGTTCCTTCCCCCCTTTTTTCTTCCTACATGGAAGGGAGAGAATTCGTGCCCCTCATATTAGAGGCACGAATTTCACCTTATTTTTTCTTACTATGATTTGCCTCAATATTACCTTTAATTTGTTTCACTGCACTATCAAGTGCGGATTTTGGTGCTTCTTTATCTGATACAACTAATTGAAGCGCATCTCCAGCTGGTTTCCAAACTTCTTGCATTTCTGGAATATTTGGCATTGGAATTCCATTTTCAGATTGTGTCGCAACCGCTTTTGCAGCCTCATTTTCTTTAATGATTGGATCTTCCATTACTGATTTTACTGGTGGAATTTCTTTCGTTTTCTCAAAGCGAATTTTAGCATTTTCTTCATTTGTAACCCACTCAGTAAATTTTGTAGCTAAATCATTTTGTTTAGAGAAGCTTGTTACATGCCATCCTTTTACGCCAACGAACGTTTTCATCGGTTGACCATTTGGTAATTTCGGCATTGGAGCAACACCATAGTCTATTCCAGCCTTTTCCATCGCTTGGAATGCCCATGGACCATTCATAATAGATGCTGCTTTTCCTTCATTAAATAATCCATCTGCAGCTGAACCACCAGATTCACCGATAATACCTTTCGGGAATAACTTTTCTTTATACCATTTTTGAATATATTCAGCACCTTGTACCGCACCGCTATTATTTAATCCAATATCATTTGCATTTGGCTTTCCATCTTTTTCACCAAATACATAACCACCCATACCTGCCATAAATGCATTAGCAAAGTAGAAGTTATCTCCTAGTGCTAAAAATCCGTATTTTCCATCTTTCGTAAAGTCTTTTGAGAAGTTAAACAGTTCATCCATCGTTTCCGGCGCTTTTTGCATCATTTTTTTATTATAAATAAAGATTGGTGTTTCAATCGCTTTTGGTAAACCATATATTTTTCCGTTATATGTTTGTGCTTCTATTGATAAATCTGTAAATTTACTTTTTATTGTATCATCTACTTTCACTTCTGAAAGTAGCCCTTCTGTTACCGCATTACCAATATGATCATGTGGCAATGTTACAACATCTGGCCCTGTGCCAGCTGGACCGTCGAGACGAAGTTTTTCTATTTGTTTCGTCATCTGAACCTCTTCAACTTTTACTTTCACATTATATTTCTTTTCAAAACTTTTCACCGCTGGCTCTAGACCCACACCTTTTTTCTCATCTTCCCAAACAAGAAGATCATAGTCTTTTTTCGCCTTACTTTCCTCTTTTTTCCCTGAATCTTTCGGTCCACATGCAGATAACATACCAATAGATAATGCTGAAACCGTTAATAATGATAATGCTTTCTTCATCCCAAAAACCTCCCTAAATTGTCTATGTACCTCAGTAACTGAAAACGTTTGCATTTAATAGTTTAATTGAAGCGCAAACAATATCTCAAGTCTATGAAAACGTTTGCTCTATTTGTCTATCATTATACATTCTTTTATTCATTTTGCAAATATTAATTTAAAAATTATGTCATTATACTCTTTATACATTGACTTTATATGAAATGAATACTACTCTTATAAGCAATATTAAAGCTATAAGAAAGGCAATCGTTTGCAATACAGGCTTTATTATTACACTTAAGGGAATACTATGTATAGAGATATTGAAGGGGGATTTTCTATATGTTTAAAGAAGCCATTTATCATAGGCCGAAAGATAATTATGCATACGCTTACGATGAACAAACAATTCACATCCGAATACGTACTAAGAGAGATGATGCTCAAAGCGCCGATCTTATTTACGGTGATCCTTACGAATGGAAAGACGGGAAATGGATATCAGCAAGTACACCAATGAAAAAAACGGGTTCTACTGCATTATTTGATTATTGGTCCATTGCAATCGAACCAAAATTTAAGCGCTTACGTTATGGGTTTGAATTAAAATCTGAAACAGACACTCTTATTTATACAGAGCGAGGATTCTTTTCTAACATTCCAAATGATGATGTTGGTAACTTTTTTTGTTTTCCATTTATTCATGCAGATGATGTATTCAAAGCACCATCGTGGATTAAAGACACCATTTGGTATCAGATTTTCCCTGAACGATTCGCTAATGGCGATAGTACGCTGAATCCAGAAAACACCCTTCCTTGGGGAAGTACGAATCCAACTCCAACTAATTTTTTCGGCGGGGATTTTGCTGGTGTTATTCAAAACCTTGATTACCTTGTTAAGCTTGGCATTTCCGGAATATATTTCACACCTATTTTCAAAGCTCATTCAAACCATAAATATGACACAATTGACTATATGGAAATTGATCCACAATTTGGGACGAAAGAAACTTTTAAAGAGCTCATTGAAGAATGTCATAAACACGGTATAAAAGTAATGCTCGATGCTGTGTTTAATCATAGTGGATACTTTTTCGAGAAATTTCAAGACGTTCTAGAGAACGGTGAGAAGTCTGCATATAAAGAGTGGTTCCACATTCATGAATTTCCAATTATAACCGATCCACTTCCCAATTATGATACTTTCGCCTTTACACCGTATATGCCTAAATTAAATACAGCTCATCCAGATGTAAAAGAATACTTACTTGAAGTAGGACGTTATTGGGTACGAGAATTCAATATAGATGGCTGGCGCCTTGATGTCGCAAATGAAGTCGATCACAACTTTTGGAGAGAATTCCGAACTGAAATAAAGACATTAAATCCTGAAGTATATATTTTGGGAGAAATTTGGCACGATGCCCTTCCGTGGCTACAAGGCGATCAATTTGATGCTGTCATGAGCTACCCTGTTACAAACGCTCTACTTTCTTACTTTGCTAACGATTCCATTAAAGCAAGTGAATTTATGAAGCAAATTACAGAATCTCTACATTCCTACTCTATGAATGTCAATGAAGCAGCCTTTCATTTATTAGATAGCCATGATACTCCAAGAATTTTAACAACATGCAATGGAGATAAAAATAAGTTGAAATTGCTCTATGTATTCCATCTTTCTTTCATCGGCTCTCCATGTATTTATTACGGAGATGAAATCGGCATGGATGGTGGTATGGACCCCGATTGCCGTAAATGTATGATTTGGGATACTAAAGAACAAGATCATGCATTATTTACACATATACAAACATTGATTTCATTACGAAAACAACATGCAGCTTTTGGAGGACATGGTACTTTTCAATTCATCGAAGCAAATGATGAACATAATTATATTTCTTTTACGAAAACATATGAGGATGAAACTATCTTTTTCGTTTTAAACCCTACTAATAGTGAAGTTACAGTTTCACTCCCTCTTCATGTTACTGGTAAGAAAATAATTAACATTTATACAAATGAAGAATTTTCAGCAGAAGCAAGTGTATTACAAGTTACACTTCCTCCATATGGATTCTCCATATTAAAATGGTAACCCAAAAAATCCTTATGCCAAGGTGGCATAAGGATTTTTCTTATTTCAATTTGAATACCATCGCTTCATACGGACGTAATGTAATGTTATCTATCAATCCGATTTCTACATCGTAATTGTGTATGAATAATTCTGATTCACTATAACTAATATCCTCAGGCATTTCAAATACACTTTCATCCGCAGTAAAGTTTGCAATAACAAGTAGTTTTTCGTCTCCATATGTTCTTACATAAGCAAAAATAGAAGGATTATTCTCTAATATTAAATCATATGATCCATATACAACTATTTCATTATTTTTGCGTAGCTCAATTAATTTCTTATAGTAATAAAAAATTGAACCTTCATCTTGGATTGCTTGTTTCACATTAATCTCTTTATAGTTAGGATTTACAGTAATCCAAGGCTCACCCGTTGTAAATCCAGCGTGATTCTGATCATCCCACTGCATCGGAGTTCTAGCATTATCACGACCCTTTATATAAATAGATTCCATTACTTTTTCTATATCTTCACCATGGTCTATCACTTTTTCTTTATACATATTTAACGTTTCAATATCTCGATATTCATCAATTGATTGGAATCGAACGTTCGTCATTCCGATTTCTTCACCTTGATAAATATATGGCGTTCCTTTCATCATATGAAGAACAGTCGCCAACATTTTCGCAGATTCAATGCGATATATTCCATCATTACCAAAACGAGATACAACGCGAGGCTGATCATGGTTATTCCAATAAAGGCTATTCCATCCAGTATGCTCTAATGCTTTTTGCCACTTTGTTAAATTCACTTTTAAAGTAAGAAGTGAACATGGTTTTACATCCCACTTTCCACCTTCTCCTGAATCTAAATCCATATGTTCAAATTGGAATACCATTTGCAACTCTTTTCGTTCTTCTCCAGTATACAATTTGGCTTCTTCTGTCGTTACACCAGGCATTTCACCAACCGTCATAATATCATAATTCGATAATACTTCCTCATTCATTTCATGCAAATATTTATGAATGTTTGGACCGTTCATAAAATGTTTATGACCTGAAACATAACCATCTTCATCTGTTTCAACTGTTGGTAACCCTTCTTCTTTAGAAATAAAATTGATAACATCCATGCGGAATCCATCAATTCCTTTTTCTAACCAAAACTTCATCATCTCATAAACATCTTGTCTTACCTTTTCATTATCCCAGTTTAAATCCGGTTGTTTTTTAGAAAACAGATGTAAATAATATTCATCCGTCATTTCATCATACTTCCATGCAGATCCACTAAAAGCAGCTCCCCAGTTGTTCGGTTCTTTCCCTTCTTTTCCAGGACGCCATATATAGTAATCTCTATATTTATTATCTTTTGATTTACGTGATTCAATAAACCAATTATGTTCATCAGATGTATGATTAACAACTAAATCCATCATCAATTTCATATTACGTTCATGCATTTCATGTAATAGTTCATCCCAATCTTCCATTGTTCCGAACTCGTTCATAATTTTACAATAATCACTTATATCGTAACCATTATCATCATTTGGAGATTCATAGACTGGTGATAACCAAATCACATCAATCCCTAACTCTTTTAAGTAATCTAGCTTTGAAATAATCCCTTGAAGATCTCCTATACCATCACCATTACTATCCATAAAGCTACGAGGATAAATTTGATATACTACGCTTTCTTTCCACCATTGTTTTTCCATTATGCTACCCCATTTCATTCATAATTCATTTTTCTCTTTTTTTAAGGCGCAAACGTTTTCATTAATGAATGATAACAGATTCTATCTCAATTTAAAATAGCGCTTACAATTTTTATTGTTCTTTTTCTAAGAAAAAACGCGAAAATCACTAATAATTCTCCAATATATGAAAACGTTTTATTTTTTTATTTATTTTTTGAATCTATTCGTTTATAATGAACTCAAAGAAAACGTTTGCATAATTATTTCTAGGGGGAAATACCATGGCAGAACTTAAATTAGAAAACATTTATAAGATATATGATAATAACGTAACAGCTGTAACTGATTTTAATTTACACATTCAAGATAAAGAATTTATCGTATTTGTCGGTCCTTCTGGATGCGGAAAATCTACAACGTTACGAATGGTAGCTGGACTCGAAGATATTTCAAAAGGCGAGTTTTCAATTGATGGTAAACTAATGAATGATGTTCCTCCAAAAGATCGAGATATCGCAATGGTATTCCAAAACTACGCTCTTTATCCACATATGAGTGTATATGATAATATGGCATTTGGATTAAAACTTCGAAAAATACCAAAAAATGAAATCGATCGTCGTGTAAAAGATGCAGCAAAAATTTTAGGACTTGAACAATATTTAGATAGAAAACCGAAAGCATTATCAGGTGGACAGCGCCAACGTGTTGCGTTAGGTAGAGCAATCGTTCGAGATGCAAAAGTTTTCTTAATGGACGAGCCATTATCAAACTTAGATGCTAAACTCCGTGTTGCAATGCGCTCAGAAATTTCTAAGCTACATCATCGCCTTGGAACAACAACAATTTATGTAACACATGACCAAACAGAAGCAATGACTATGGCTTCGCGTCTTGTCGTTATGAAGGATGGAAAGATTCAACAAATTGGAACACCAAAAGAAGTATATGAAACACCAGAAAACATTTTCGTGGGTGGATTTATCGGGTCACCAGCGATGAACTTCTTCCGTGGTAAATTGACTGAAACCGATTTCGTTATAGACAATACTATAAAAATCAAAGTATCTGAAGGAAAAATGAAGATGCTACGTGAACAAGGCTATGTAAATAAGGAAATTGTTTTAGGTATTCGCCCGGAGGACATTCATGATGAACTACTATTTTTAGAAGCTTCACAATCTACTACTTTCACAACAAAAATTGAAGTTGCTGAATTGTTAGGTGCTGAATCTATTTTATATATGAAACTTGGAAATCAAGATTTTGCAGCACGTGTTGATGCAAGACATATATTCTCACCTGGAGACCAAATTAAATTGGCATTTGATTTAAATAAAGCGCATTTCTTTGACAGCCAAACAGAACAACGTATTCGCTAAAAAAATTTCCTTCTATATAACATACAAAAAAACCGTCCACATATATTGAGGGCGGTTTTCATTATTATACTAGGGCTTCTACTGTATGAAATGATTGTCCTTTCGTGCCAATAATACCGAAAATCGGTAAATCACTAAGCACCACTTCTTCTTGCTGTTTCATAAAAGATGACGTTAATTGTTTTATCTCTATCCAAACGTCATTAATACAAAGTACATTGGAATCGTTCTCTTGTTGGCGAGAAAAAATAGAATCTATTTTATATAAACCAGCATTTTGAAAAAGCATGTCAATGCGACTGAATGCATTCAAAGTAATGCTAATAACGCGTTGCCAATCTCCTTGCTTTTCCATATCATAGAATACAAAAAGGGCTTCTCCGCCTAGATTCGTAATTTCCTCCACTGTTGCTTGTCCACTTTCTTGATCAATGTCCGTCACAATTACTTTTGCGCCTTGTTTAGCCAACAAAAGAGCTGTATTACGTCCAATACCGATGCCACCGCCAGTTACGATAGCAACTTTTCCTGCAAGCTTCATTTTCATTACCCCTTCTATAAGTCTTACCGTCATTCAGTATACTCCTTTATGAGATTATTCTGCAAGCAAGAAAAATTGCTATTCAATTTGTAAGCGTTTACTTTTTATCCTTCTTTTTTCTTACTCTTACGCTGATCAAGAACTAGACCAATAAAAATGAGAATGCCCCAAAAAATTATGCTACCTCCTGTCATCTCAACTTCCCCCTTATTATATAAAGTAAAACTTTAATCAGCCCCAAATGGTGAGATAAAGATATTATTTTTAATTATTATACCATTATCTTAATTTTCAATCTATTATAAATAGAAATGACACATTTTAGCTTTTCCTCACTGTAAATATTCACAATATACTTATAAAATAAAAAAAGACCCTTTTTATATATAAAAAGGGTCTTTTTTTATTTTATTATACAAGACTTATTATTTTCGTCTTTGTAATTAAGTCCTGAAAACCGCAATTGTCTTTGCGGAACAACATCATATATACGTTACATATTAATGGAATTCCTAATAGCAATACGTTGGGTAATAACACTACAAAAAATCTTATAATTAATGTTTGCAACGTTAGCTTTTCACTCTTCAATGAAATTAATTTTATTCTTGTTACCTTTTTGCCAAGTGTAACACCGTTCCAAATAAAGGGTAACACAATAAAATATATCGCCATTAATATGAAAACTACTGCGAAATCATATCTAAAATCACCTAAGCTTATATTAAAGCGCTTAAACATAGCACTATAGTTTCCGGTCATAATAGCTACTACTGCACCATACATAACCGAGATTAAAAACATGTCAATTAGGGAAGCACCTATGCGATTCATTACAAGCGCTGGACGATGCATCTTTAACTTCATTTTATGTCGACTCCTTCATATCCTTCTTTACCCGTCTCATCGTACCACTTCTAAAAAACATTGTAAACTAGCGTTTCTCTTACTTTTCTTGTACAATTTGTTACAATAGCATTATAAAGGAGGTTCCCATATTGAAAAAATGGATAATCCTATTCGTCGCCTTCCTATTAACTGGTTGTGCAGGAAACACAAGTCACTTAACTTATACGGTTAACGATGAATACGAACTCATACGTACTTCTGGAAATGCATTTGAACTTTTCCCCTCGCAAGATGCTGTATATGCCACACAATACATCCCTGCAAAAATTACAGACATTGCTTGGGATGATAAATACATTATTGCAAAACAAACTGAGGAAAAATCAGATCCAAATAACCCTGACGCAGCAATTGCAAATAAAAAAAGTGAACATTATTGGATTATTGACGTAAAGCACAATAAACGTTTCGGTCCCTACAATGAAAAGCAATTTAATGAACAAAAAGATGCGTTTAAAATTAAGGTGCCTTTTCAAAATGTAGATTCATACATAAAAGAAATAAAAAAACAGTCAGCATAATATTTGAGTGCTGACTGTTTTTCTTACATTATTTTAAAAACACCTTACTCCGAAAGTGAGATATTAAACGTTTGTGACTCTTTTACAACATCTTGTGTTTCAGAATCTCCTGCAAGTAAATCATCAGTTGTAAACTGAATATCCTTTACTTTGTCTTTTCCATCGTCAAGTATTAAACCAATAATACCATCTCTTGTTTCACCAGGCTTATAGTCTTCTCTTGACACATTTTTTGTACCAACTAACGTATCTTCATCATATAAAAAGTTTTGAGTCGCTACTTTAAAATGTTGCTTACCATTAATCATAACATCATTCATTGAGAAAAATTGCATATTTTTATTTCCGCTATTCTCCACTTTATATGTAATCTCAACGTAACGAATTGTATTACTAATCTCTGTTCCACTTAGCGATGCATATAACTCTGCATCTTCTTGGCTTACTTTATCCCCTAATCTACGTTTTACTTCTTCAGGAGTTAGTGCCGTGTATACTTTCAATGTATTTTTTGCCTTTTCACTCATCTGTGATAAAGAGATTACTTTCACATCTTGTACGTGAATTTTCATTGGCGCTACTTCAAATGTTTGATTCACAGAGTGCATCTGCTCTAACTTGAAAGTACCCCATCCTGTTTCTTTCACTTTTTGTCCTACTTTTTTCAGCTCACGCCCACCATATTCTTTCGTTTCAGGAATAGATTCTTTCTTCTTCGGTTCAGCTTTCTTTTCTTCTTGATGGAAGCAACCACTTAACATAAGAAGAAAACTACATAAAACAAAAATACTTTTCCATGCTTTCATCATTTCATTTCTCCTAACACTATCATTCATGAATATAAAATTAGTCCCTTGCCTTGTAAACTATAGAAACAATGAAAAGTCCACAAAATGAACTTGTCAGTCCAGATACTATTATACCTCCAATTTGGAAAATATGAAAATAGGGATCTAGAAACGCATGCACGATAAATATAATAGTTGCCACAACAATTACTGAAATCCAATACTTTCTTTTTTCCGAAGCTAAAATAAGATCTTTACCCATTCCATTTCTATACTTCCATAAAACGTATACTAATAATAGAAAACCAATACATGTACTTCCATGTTGCATATATTTATAAACAGGGATACCGTACCATTCTCTTTGCAATAATGGTATTTTCATAACAAAATAGCCTGTCTTATGAGTGAATGCATCCCAAACAACATGCGTTAACATACCGAATAATGCTGAATAACAAAATACAAAAAGATCCTCCCATGTATGAAGCCCCCATCTCTTGTCTATTGCATATGTATAGTAGCCAGCAAATGGTTTAGGTAAATGTGTTATAAAAGGCTTTTTTAAAACGTAATGATATATACATGCTAACAAGAAGACAAGTGGTAAATTTAAATATAAGAACCCAAGCCACGTATGCCCAATAACACCATACGGTCTAAAGTGTAAAAAATATTCAAAGTCAGGCGCCATACTACCTAATATAAGAGCCGTTACGGAAATATGTTTAGAATGCTTTTTAGCCAAAGGAAGAACCGCTGCTGGATGTGCAAATGTAAACGGCATGTTTTAACTCCTTCTCACATTTTCAATAGAATACCATCTATCATAACGAGAGAATAGATCTTCATGCAATATTTATTTTCACATTGGAATATGATAGTTTAAATGATATAATCCACATAAAATATTCAGAAAATAAGGAAGGGATTCAGGTGTCATTAACACTTGTATTTGCTGCCTTTTTAGATTCAAAATCCGTTATGAATTGAGGTTTATATATTGATTGACGTACCCTTTTTACAAAATGTCACATTAAAAAAAGAAAATATCCCTAGTTTTTCCGCATATCCTTACTGCTTACCCGCTATCCGAACATTACAATCACTAGCTTTCCATCCAAATGTAACATTCATTATTGGAGAAAACGGAACGGGTAAATCAACATTACTTGAAGGAATTGCAATTGCGTTAGGTTTTAATGCAGAAGGTGGAACGAAAAATTTCCGCTTTAGCACAAACGATTCACATTCATCTTTACATGAATACCTTCGAATTTCAAAAAGTTTCAATACACCAAACGACGGTTTCTTTCTTCGCGCTGAATCTTTTTATAACGTTGCTTCTTATATTGATGAAATAGATGCTATAAAATCTTATGGCGGCGTTTCACTTCACGAGCAATCACATGGTGAATCATTCTTTTCCTTATTTATGAACCGTTTTTCAGGACAAGGTTTATACATTTTAGATGAGCCTGAGGCCGCTCTATCACCTATGAGACAACTTTCCATGCTCATTCGAATGCATGAACTAGCGGAACAAGGTTCACAATTTGTTATTGCGACGCATTCTCCTATTTTAATGGCTTACCCTGAATCTACTATATACTCTTTAACACAAGAGGGGATTCACGAATCCACATTAGAAGAAACCGAGCATTATCAAACGACGAAACTTTTCTTTGAAAATCGTGATCGATTATTTCATCATCTATTTGAGTCATAAAAAAAGAAGCAGCAATAGCTGCTTCTTTTTTATAGTGCTTCTATAAATAAGGCAACCCCGATACCGCCACCGACGCATAAAGAGGCAATTCCTTTTTCTAACCCACGTCTTTTTAATTCGTGAATTAAACTTACCGTAATACGAGCCCCTGTACAACCAATTGGATGCCCAAGTCCTACGCCACTACCGTTTACGTTCACTTTTTCACGGTCTAAGCCTAACTCTTTCTCTACAGCTAAATATTGAGCCGCGAAAGCTTCATTAATTTCAAGTAAATCTGCATCTTCCAATGACCAATCTACTTTTTCTAAACCTTTACGAATTGCTGGTGCTGGTCCAATACCCATAATTTTTGGATCTACTCCAGCTACTGAATATCCAACAATTCTAGCTAACGGTTGTAAACCTTTTTCTTTCGCTTTTTCTTCGCTCATTAATACTAGAACTGCACTCCCGTCATTAAGGCCAGATGCATTTCCCGCAGTCACTGATCCATCTTTACGGAATGCCGGCTTCAATCCAGCTAATTTTTCAGCTGTAATATCTGCACGTGGATGTTCATCCTTCGAAAATACAACTTCTTTTCTACGCTCTTTTATTGTAATAGGAACAATTTGATCGTCAAAGTATCCAGACTCGATTGCCTTCAGTGCCAATGTATGACTGCGAAGAGCAACTTCATCTTGTTCCTCTCTTGTAATTTCATATTGTTCAACTAAATTTTCCGCTGTTTCACCCATCATAATATGGTGAATCGGATCTTCTAACACTTCCCACACCGTGTCACGAATTTCTCCGTGCTGTAGACGTTGTCCCCAGCGGTGCTGTTTCAATGCATAAGGGCTCGAACTCATCGCTTCTACTCCACCTGCAACAACAACATCACTTACACCTAATTGGATTTGCATTGCAGCTGACATAATTGCTTGCATACCTGAAGAACATTGACGTTGGATTGTATATCCCGTAACTGTGTCAGGAAATCCTGCCGCTAATGCAGCTGTTCTCGCCGTATTTGCTTCATCAGTTCTTTGAATACAATGACCTAAAATTACTTCATCAACTTCATGTGGTTCTACCCCGCCTCGTTTTACAGCTTCCTGAAGTACAGGAACAGCTAATTCTACTGGCGTTACATTTTTTAGCGCTCCTCCAAAAGTTCCAATTGGCGAACGAACTGCAGCTGTAATAACAACATTATGCATTTTGTACTTGCCCCTCTCTTATGTACCCTAGTCAGTTTTTAGGTGAAATTCCATAAGATGTATATCTACAACTATCATACTATAAACATACTAAAAAATCAAAATATTTAATATAATAAAAATAGAAGGAATTAACCTTCTATTCTGTCAGTGCATATAAAAACTTTTGCAAAATTTTCTCTGTCGTTTCATTCAATTTTGGCAACTTATCTACTGGAAAATATTGAAGTTTCAACCCTTCATAATCGAGCTTTAATTCCCCGCTCACATGATGTGCCTGATACAGATGAATGACATTGAAAATTTCATCGCCATTCGGATAACGGAAATATACTTCTTTTCCTGATAGAACACCAAGAAATTGCATTATTTTTGCAGTTAACCCCGTTTCCTCAAATAACTCTCTACGTGCCGTTTCTTCTGTCGTTTCACCCAGTTCCATCGCCCCGCCAGGTACACCCCAATCATATGTATCTGAACGATATTGAAGCAATACTTCTTGATTATCATTTAATATAATGATTGCTGATCCTACGAGAATAAGCGGTCTTGTACCAACGACTTTTCGTAACTCTTCAATATACCCCATATGTAAATTCCCCTTTCCCTAACCTCCCTTATCATAACAAAATTTCTCTCTTTTTGTTCATGTAATTTTAAAGAAAAAAAGGAAGCTTTCGCCTCCATTTTTTCACCTTTATTTCTTAAAACTTTCATATTTTACAGCTTCAAAAGCTTCCTCAATTTCATCATTACGATAATGGACATATGTAAAACGGCCCAATTCTACTAACCTTGCTATTTCCTGTAACGCTTTATGCTGCTCATATGTTTCTTTCAGCTTAATATGTACATAAAACTTCATTAAAGGATGTTCATATAAAGGTTCTCCCACCTCTACATATACATCTTCAACCCCTTGTACAACTCTTACATAACTCGCAAATTGATAAAGTGCTTCTCTGTCTGAAACGATTTTTAATGTATACATATATTCTCCCCCTTTCCTTTACTATATCGAGGGTGTTGCAAAACTAAAATAAATATGCAATGTTATGAATCAGAAAAACTAGCTGAACATGCAATAGATAGCG
>NZ_JBNPJZ010000116.1:0-27584 GCF_050312695.1 Bacillus sp. AF62
GCTACCAAAAGTAACGACTAACCGAGAAGCCCCCACTTCAAACAGTCCGTTAGGACGTTAAGTGGCGGGTAGTTCACACATACATGAAGTTGAGAATAGCATTCGGGCTATTCTTGTTTTCAAAAATGATTTTTAGTGTGTATCTCCTCTTAGCATATACATTATGTATGCGCTTATTTATCAGAGATATACTCAAAATACCGTTCTGTTTTAGGAGAAAAAATGAATGATGAAATTTTTATGATAAGAAATTCAGATGAAGTCATTTAAGGGTGTCTCACATCCACCTCAATGAGTTTTGGTTTATCCAGGATGTTTCGTATTGGTTGCAAAAACAAAGGCGTTTATAAGGAGTTTTAGGGGGTTCATTTTGAATTGGTACATATCAATTTGGTTTGTATGACCATAAATTTATTTTTTTTTTGGTTTTTTACTCAATTATAATTGAGAGAAGTATACACATGTCATATTCTATATGGGAGTACTTACAGGATTCTTACTACAAAATATACCTCTTAGCAAAGGATAAAAAATACATGAATACAGTTGTATCTATAAAACAGCCTAAGCTAATCCAAAAAAATAAAATGTGAGATACATGGTGAACCAATCTGATATGCTAAAAAATGGAGTAATGCAGTTAAGATAAAATTATCAATGTATACATTATGGGCACAATAACTGAAGTTCACTTACAAAGAAAGATATTAGTGGGGACGAGTTTAGTTAGAATTGTTTTTGGAGGTGTTATCTTACTTTTTTTACGAAATACTATGATTTTAATTCTAGACATAATACAAACAATTACAATGAATCTCTGTAATTGTGTTGTAGGTTTCGAATGATTTACTTTCAAAATCATTAAACACTCTGATTCGAATTGTTATGAAATCATTTTTGCACCAGAATCCTGTTTATAGAAATTCCCTCTAAAACGTATGTCTTTTGTAAACAAATGAACATATAGCAGATATACTTGTGGTTTTATTGAATATAGTGAACGAATCTCGGCTGCACCTCTAATTTTAATTTTCATAATTTTCATAATTTTATAATTTTTTTATCTAAAGTTTAGTAATATATAACTTAATTTTAAATAAATAATTTTTCGGAAATAAATACTATAACCAGTAAACTCTTTGAAATCAAATAAATTTATATAAAAATTAAATTATTAACGTTGATAAAAAAATACATGCGTTGCTATTTTTGATATTTGTTTGATATATTCTCTATTAATAACTAAGATTTGACATTATACATTTAGAGTTTTATGTAGTTTGATTGTTGACTCGTTCAAAGAAAGGCGGAAAAAGTTTGGAAAAACCTATTCGTTTAAAAGAATTATTTTATATTCTAAAAAAACGGTTATTTACAATCGTATCTATTTCTATAGGAGCAGCAATTGTAAGTTCAATAATAAATTTTTATTTTATAACCCCCATCTATCAATCTTCTACTCAAATTCTTGTGAATCAAAAAAAACAAGAAGGTATAATTCAACCAGGAGAAATTCAAACCAATATTCAATTAACAAATACATATAAAATCATTATCAAAAGCCCTGTCATTTTGGAGCAAGTAAAAAACAAGTTAAAATTAGACATAACAGTACAAGAATTAAGTAGAAAGATTAATGTGGCAAATGAAAAGGACTCTCAAGTAATTATTATTACCGTACAAAGTGAGGATCTTAAAGTAGCAAATAAGATTGCCAATACAGTAGCAGAAGTCTTTAAAAATGAAGTTGCAAAAATTATGAGTATTGATAATGTTACGATTCTCTCCAAGGCAGAAATAGTAACAGAACCAGTAAAACCTAGACCACTATTAAACATTGGAATTGTTTTCAGTATAGGATTGATATTAGCAATTGGATTTACTCTATTGATAGAACATTTAGATAATACTCTAAAAAAAGAAGAAGATATTGAAAATGAGCTCGAACTACCTATTTTTGGAGTTATTTCTCATATTAATGAAAATGGAGAAAAAGGTAATAATATGCTTACAGACGCCAAGAAAGTGAGGGGACATACAATTGGTTCTTAAAAAGAATAAGGTACGACAACATCGACAATTAATTACGCATGCTCAATCAAATTCTGTTATAGCAGAGCAATATCGTACTATTCGTACTAATATCGAGTTTGCTGCAGTAGATAAACCCATACAATCACTTCTTATTGCCTCTCCAACTTCTGAAGCAGGAAAGACAACAACTGCTGCAAATATAGCGGTTGTATTTGCTCAACAAGGAAAAAAAGTTTTAATAGTAGATACAGATTTACGTAGACCGGTACTACATGAACTGTTCCAAGTTGATAATAAGTTTGGGTTAACAAGCACATTAACCGGCGCACAGATTCTGGAAGATTGTATCAAACGTACAGAAGTAAATGGGCTATACTTATTACCATGTGGACCCATTCCACCAAACCCAGCAGAGTTATTAGGATCAGAAACAATGAAAGAAACTATATTACATTTACATAAAATATATGATTTTATTATTTTTGATACACCGCCCATTCTATCCGTATCAGATGCGCAAATTCTGGCAAATCAATGTGATTCATCACTTCTGATTATTCGTTGTGGTGTAACGGAAAAAGCTGATGCATTGAAAGCAAAACATATACTAGGTAATGCCCCAGGAAAACTCCTTGGTGTTGTATTAAATGATAAAGAACAAGAAAAAGGAGAAGCGTACTATTATAGCCAGAATTAAAACATAAGAAGAAAGAATGAGACAAAATGATTGATTTATATTGTCCTATTCTATCAGGTGTGGATGATGGAGTTCGCACTATTACAGAAAGCATTAAAAAGTATTAATATGGAAAATTAGTGATAAAAGAAGGATTTCATACTATTTTTGCTAGACCACATCATTAAAACCTTATATTTTAAAGTACTACCGGGGTCAAAAGTTAGATTATGTGTATTTTTCTTAATATTCCTAAAAATGATGTTGTATTAAATCCACCAAATAGATTTGTGTTAATAGAGTTTGCTTCTCAATCTGTCCCAAAATATGTAGAAAAAATGTTATATACAGGTCAAGGGCATTACTCCTATTATCATTCCCCCTGAAAGAAATATGGGGTTTGTAAAAAAATCTAAAGAAATTATATAAGTTATTGAATCATAAGGCTTTAACTCAAATTACCAACAGTCGTTTAAGTAAGCATTTTTGAAAAGGGATTAAGAAATTTAGCTTACTTTCAGTTTCCACAATATAACCAACAGGTAACGACGTTATAGAAAAGAATTTGATATTTCTGTAGCTTGTAGCTTCAAAGAAAATGCATCTTTAGCTTTCCGTGGTAAAGAGTTTTATAAAGAAAAACAGGAGAGGATACATTATAAAAAGTTATTTAGTCTTTTTTTAAGCGTAATAAAGTTGGTGATGTCTTCCTTACCGATATCAATGGGGGCACTCGGTCATGCTGTGGGTAAAATGTATTACCTTAGATGCTTGTCATCAAAAGTATGATGTGAGGAAGGGTTAGATGCCCAGATATATCATATAACTATCCTAGTTATTATTAAAAAAGAAAATCAAAGGTATATTAACGTTTCTTTAGGAGGTACGAAAATTGACGTATAAAGGAAGGGTATGCCTATTAATATTAATAGATTCTTTGATTGTTTTAACTTCAGTTTGGTCGAGTTATTGGATTTTATTTCCTGATTTATTAAAAAAAGAACCTGAACTTTGTATTACCAGTTCCATAGCGTTATTGTGTAGTCATTATTTTTTTGCATATTCTTATAAATTATATAAAAAAGCCTGGGAGTACGCAAGTATTAGAGAATTGGAGCAAATTTTTAAAGCTGTTACTTTCTCTGTTATTCTAATTGCAGTCGTTCAATATATAACGGAGCAGTATGTATATTTGCGTATTTTAGTAATTACATGGATGTTATATATAGTCTTACTTGGAAGTTCTCGTTTGGTATGGCGTATTTTTCGCGATAGATACATTACGAAAAATATTGGTTACAAACGTACACTTATTGTGGGAGCTGGTTCAGCGGGAACGATGGTTATACGACAATTGCAAAAAAATAAAAGTACTCATTTAGAGGCAGTTGCATTTGTTGACGATAATAAAACAAAACAACATTTAGAAATTCATGGTGTTCCTGTAGTTGGAACGACAGCTAATATTCACCAAATAGTGAATCAATATGAAATTGAACATATCATTATTGCTATTCCATCTTTAAAGAGAAGAGAAATAAATAAGATTTTTCAAGAATGTACCAAAACAAAAGCGAAAACTCAAATTGTACCTATGTTAGAAGATATATTATATGGAAACATTCCTATTAATAGATTTAGTGATGTTAAGGTTGAAGATTTGCTCGGTAGAGAACCTGTCAAATTAGATGATATAGGTATTACTGAAACAATTACTGGTCATACAATTTTGGTTACAGGTGCTGGTGGATCCATTGGTTCTGAAATTTGCCGACAAGTCATGAAATATACGCCAGAAAAAGTTATCTTATTAGGTCATGGAGAAAATAGTATTTACACAATTGAGATGGAGCTAAAGGAGTACTATCAAGAGAACGTTGAAATAATAGCAGAAATCGCCGATATTCAAGATCGTAATAAATTATTTAGCTTAATAGAAAAACATAAACCATACATTATATATCATGCAGCAGCACATAAGCATGTTCCTCTTATGGAACGTAATCCAGAGGAAGCTGTAAAAAATAACATAATTGGTACCAAAAATATTGCAGAAGCCGCAGATACGTTTAAAGTAAACTCGTTTGTTATGATTTCAACCGATAAGGCTGTCAATCCTACAAGTGTGATGGGAGCTACAAAACGTATTGCTGAAATGATTGTTCAACACATGAATACAATAAGTAAAACAAAATTTGTGGCCGTTCGTTTTGGGAATGTGTTAGGAAGCCGTGGAAGTGTTATCCCATTATTTAAAAAACAAATAGAAAAAGGGGGACCTGTAACTGTTACTCATCCAGATATGGTACGCTATTTCATGACAATTCCAGAGGCATCACGTCTTGTAATACAAGCAGGAGCTCTAGCAAAGGGAGGAGAGATTTTTGTACTGGATATGGGAGAGCCTGTTAAAATTGTTGATCTTGCAAAAAGTTTAATTACATTATCAGGATATTCTATAGAAGAAATTGGGATTAAGTTTACAGGGATGAGACCTGGTGAAAAGTTATATGAGGAGTTATTTAAAGACGCAGATGTGTTAGCAAATAAAATTTATCCGAAAATATATGTCGGTAAACCAAAAATTACGGATATTACTACTATTATGAATTTGATGGAATATTTTCATGAGTATGAAAAAGCTAAGTTAAAACAAATACTATTTGATATAGCCTTCGAGAGAAACATCGATACTCCAGTTATGAAAATATAAATGACAGGATTAGGAGAATTAAAAATGGAGTTATCGAAAAAAAGAAAACCATCAGATGAAAAAGCACCTTTAACATTGAAACGGAATTTTTTATATACAGCAACTGCAAACCTTATATACGCTTTTAGTCAATGGTTGATTATTTTATTAATTGCTAAGCTGGGAAATATAGAAATGGTTGGACAATATTCTCTAGGCTTATCCATAACAGCTCCCATATTTTTGTTTCTTAATATGAACTTACGGAGTATACAGGCAACTGATACAAATAATAGCTATAAGTTTATAGACTATTTTATAAATCGAGTTATTACAAGTCTAATAGGTATCATAATTGTATCAATTATTGCATTACTAGGAACTTTCAATGACCAAACGAGAGGAATTATACTTTTAATAGCATTAAGTCGTTTTTTTGAGTCGTTGTGTGATGTATCTTATGGACTCTATCAGCAAAAAGAGAGGATGGATTATCTAGCTTTTTCGAAAATCATACAAAGCATATTGGCTATCTTTTTGGTTACCTTATCTATGGTAATGTTTAAGAATCTACTGTTCAGTGTGATTTTATATTCCTTAACATTTATATTTGTTTTAACCTTATACGATTTTAGAAAAATTAGGGGGTTGGTGCATTTTAATATGTTTAAATTCTATAAAAATCCTAGTAAATTTTTTAATGTAAAAACATTAATTATTCTTGGACTACCGTTGGGAATTGTATCTTCCTTAGATACACTAAATGCGAACCTTCCTAGGTACTTTATTCAATACTTTTTGAATGAAGTAGCATTGGGGTATTTTGCTTCAATAGCATTTATCATGTCAACAGGGGCTACAGTTGTAAACGCACTTGCTCATGCTAGTATTTCAAAACTGGCCAATTACTATCAAATAAACTATGAGTTATTTAAAAAATTATTATTTCAACTTGTTTGTTTAGGAATACTCATAGGAGGAGGAGGGGTTCTAGTAAGTTATTTATTTGGTGAAATTATATTGAGTTTTCTATATGCAGATGCTTATAGCCTTTATAATAACGTATTTATTATCATTATGGTTTCTGGATTAATTTGGTACGTAACTGGATTTGTGAGTAGTGCACTTACTGCAACTAGAGAATTTAAAGCACAGGTTCCCATCCACATCATAACAACAATTGTTACGGTTATTTCATCAGTGCTGTTAATACCTCAATATACTTTAATTGGAGCTGCGTTAGTTGTATGTATTTCAAATACATGCAGATGTATTTTAACCTTAAATACTCTTAATAAAATTGTAAGTAAAAAAAATAAAAGAGGTATCGAAGGATGCGTTTGAAGGCTTTTTTTCAAAAAAATGGTTATGTATTAGGTTTTTTTAGGTTATTCACAAGAAGTTTTATAAAAGTATTACATGTACTAAATACAAATAGATGGAGGATTATGGGGGTTAAATTAGGTAAGGGTTCAATTATACAGATGAGTACGAAAATTGAAAATCCTAAACAAATAATAATAGGTGATAACTGCTTAATTGCAAGTGGTACTGTAATCGATAGTGAAAAAAATGATGGAAAGTTAATTTTGAAAAATAATGTTCAGATTAACAAAGGAGTGAGATTAGATCACACTGGAAATCTCGTAATATATGATAATGTTCTAGTCTCAGAGTATTCAACTGTATGTACTCATAGTCACGGACACAACCCTCGATCTAATGCAGTTCCCCAAAGTCTAATTATTAGAGAAAAAACTTGGATTGGCTCACATTCTATTATCTTATCAGGAATTAATGAGATAGGAAGTAACTCTATAGTAGCCTCAGGATCGATTGTTACTAAAACTGTAGAGTCAAAATCTGTATATGGGGGAAACCCAGCTAAGTATATTAAATCTTTATAGGAGCATCTTTATGAATTTGTTTTTATTAATAATAATGTTACTTGTAATATATTTATTTGGCTTATGTTACTCATATTTTAGATCCAATAAAGATATATTCTCACCTGGAGTCTTGATTACATTTTTGCAGATCATTAGTACAATCCCATACCTATTATTGTTACTGTTTGACAAAAGTCAGATTTCATACCTTATATATACTAATGAGTTTGATGTGGAAAATAAACTTATTTGGTATGTGTTTATACAAATATTAGGTTATATCTGCTTAATGATAGGTATAGAGTGTAAAAGGCATCCGAATTTTTTTCAGAAAAATCCTATAATAAATATCGATATTTCTCAAAATAGAGCATATATAGCAATCTTTATCTCATTACTTTTAGGTATCCTTGGCTATATGTTTTTTTTGAAAAATATAGGAGGTTTCAGTAACCTTGTTTACAATCTTCAGCATCGAGCTGAGTTTACTTCAGGGAATGGTTATATATTAACTTTGCTTAAATTTTTAACAGTAGCTATTTGCTTATTAATTTATAGTAGGAAGTTTAAAAGGAATGGGAGCATATGGTATAAATTTTTCATTCTAGTCGTATTGATGGGTACAATATTTGTTTTATCTACTCTTGGTGGACGAAAAGCTACTATACATTTAGTGATATTGTGCATAGTATTTTTTCATTATGGCGTTTCACGCATAAAAAAAATGCCTATTAATTTTTATTTTATATTAATTGTGGGTTTGGTATATTTTATAGCCATGCCAATATTAAGAAGCCCAGGAGCTATTGAATATTATAGTGAAAGACCAACAGAATTATATGAGCAAGTAAAACAAAATTATACTGAATCTATAAAATCTATAAGTTATGTGGACCATTATGTCTTGATAACAGACCATTTTACTTTGCAAAATGTTTGGTTAGGAAAAAGTTATTTAGATTTATTCAAAGCACCTTTACCAAGATCTATATATCCTGAAAAACCACCTATTGATGATGGTATGTATATTCGTACAATAGCAGAAGGATATAATGTTACACCGTCTAAACCAGTTCAGGAGTTGTATGCATCCTCCTGGCCGCCTGAAACTCTTGGAAGTATGTATGCTAATTTTTGGATACCGGGTGTTGTATTCGGGATGTATATATTAGGAGTTATTTATAAAATTTCATATTATTTCATGAAAGTGAGTGGATATAATTTTATATCTATTTTCATTTATGGAAGTATAATTTTAAACTTTCAATTAAGTAATTTAAGAATAGTACAGATTACCACGGATTTATTATTAGTTTTAGTATTTATTTTTTTATTTTCTAATAAAGAAAATAAACCATTAGGGTGAGGGAATTTAAAATGAAGGATATCTTGATATTAGCACCATATTATTTACCTGGGTTCAAAGGTGGAGGACCTATAAGATCTATTAGTAATTTAGTGCACACTTTAGGAAATGAACTTAACTTTAAAATTATTACTAGTAATAGGGATTTAGGGGATTCGATAGCATATGAAAAGGCTCAAAATGAAGTTTGGACGAAAGTGGGATTGGCAGAAGTTTATTATGTAACTCCTGAAAAATTTAATTTTAGATATTTAAGAAAAATTATTCAAAGCACGCAGTATGATTTTATTTATCTGAATAGTTTTTTTAATACAAACTTTTCGGTTATTCCTATCTTATTGAGGAGAATGGGGATCATTCCCTATAAGCCAATTATAGTAGCACCAAGAGGAGAATTCTCACCAGGTGCTTTAAAGATAAAAAAATTTAAAAAAGAATTGTTCATTGAGTCAACAAAGTTAGTAGGCCTACATAATAAAGTGATTTGGCATGCTACGAGTGAAGAGGAAAAAACAGATATAAAGCAGATTTATGGAGAAGAAGTTCCGGTACGTGTTGCTCAGAATTTACCTAATATTTTTGAAAATAAAGAAAATCAGAAAAAGGAAAAGAAAAGAGGAGAATTAAAACTTGTTTTTCTATCGAGAATAACGGAAAAAAAGAATTTGAAAGGAGCATTAACTTTTTTAAAAGGCATTACTGGAAATATAACTTTTGATATTTATGGTCCAATTGAAAATCAAAATTATTGGAGTGCATGTCGAAATATAATTGAATCGCTGCCAAATAATGTCCAGGTAAATTACATGGGACAAGTTAATAATAATAAAGTGCATCCACTGTTTTCTAATTATAACGCTTTTTTATTTCCAACATTTGGTGAAAATTATGGTCATGTAATTGTTGAATCACTGTTAGCAGGTTGTCCGGTTATTATAAGTGATCAAACACCTTGGAAAAATCTTAAAAATGAAGGTGCTGGCTGGACAATCCCTTTAGAGAAAGAAGAGACGTTCATATCCGCTTTAAATGACATTGTGCATATGGATTCTGAAGAATTCCAAAAATTATCAAGAAGCGCTTCTAAATATGCTATGAAAATGTTTTTTTGTGAAGAAATATTGAAACAAAATAGAGATTTATTTTCAATAAATTAATTCATATTAGCAGGGAGTGATTTAAATTGTTTAAAAATAAAACATTGCTTATTACTGGTGGAACAGGTTCATTTGGTAATGCGGTTCTCAATCGTTTTCTAGATACCGATATTAAAGAAATTCGCATTTTTAGTAGAGATGAGAAGAAACAAGAAGATATGCGTATAAGACTTAATAACTCTAAGGTGAAATTTTATATTGGAGATGTACGTAATAAGGAAAGTATTGACTATGCAATGAAAGGAGTTGATTATGTTTTTCATGCTGCTGCCTTAAAACAAGTTCCTTCTTGTGAGTTTTATCCAATGGAGGCTTTAAAAACAAATGTTGTTGGAACTGAGAACGTAATTAATAGTGCAATCCAAAATACAGTAAAGAAAGTTATCCTTTTAAGTACGGATAAGGCAGTTTATCCAATTAATGCAATGGGGCAATCAAAAGCTTTAGCTGAAAAAATATTAGTGGCTCAGTCCAGAAATGGAGTAGATGGAGAAACTGTTTTGTGTGCAACACGTTATGGTAATGTTATGGCTTCTAGAGGGTCGGTTATTCCTTTGTTTATTGAACAAATTAAGAATAATTTACCTTTAACAGTTACTGATCCCGAAATGACGCGGTTTTTAATGTCTGTAGATGATGCAGTAGATTTAGTATTATATGCATTTGAACATGGTAATCAAGGTGATATTTTTGTGCAAAAGGCCCCCGCATCAACAATTTTTGATTTAGCTATTGCTTTAAAGGAAATTTTTAGTGCTGAAAATGAAGTGAAGATAATAGGGACGAGACATGCTGAAAAACTTTATGAAACTTTATTAACTAGAGAAGAAATGGTCAATTCAGAAGATCTTGGAGATTATTATCGTATTAAAGCTGATAATCGTGATTTAAACTACAATAAATATTTTACAGTAGGAAAAACTAGTATTAGCGAACAAAAAGATTATCACTCACATAATACGAAAAAACTAGATATAAAGAGTATAAAAAAATTAATACTTAAATTAGATTATGTACAAGAACAATTGGCGGAGTTTAAAAAAGAACAATTAATGATGATAGAGGGGTTGTCATGAAAATACTAGTAACAGGATCAGAGGGGTTTGTAGGGAGACATTTAGTAGATAGACTGAGTAAAATCAATGATATTGAAATTTATCGTTTTACGAAAGAATGTTCATTATCTGTACTTAATGATTATTTGAAAGAGATAGATGGAATTTATCATTTAGCGGGTGTAAATCGTCCTCAAAATGAAGAAGAATTTCAGGAAGGAAACGTAGAATTAACAAAATATATCGTAGACAATTTATTAAAAATAGACAATAAACCTTGGATTGTTTTTTCTTCATCAACTCAAGCAGAATTAGAAAATCCATATGGACAGAGTAAAAAGAAAGCGGAAGATGTTTTGCTTAGTTATCAATTTGAAACAAAAGCATATGTAAATATTTATCGTTTACCTAATTTGTTTGGAAAATGGTGTAAGCCGAATTACAATTCTGTAGTAGCCACCTTTTGTCATAATATTGCAAGGGGGAAGGCAATTTCTATCCATAATCCTGAAAGATTATTGGAACTGTTATATATTGATGACCTTGTAGAAGAATTTATTAATCTATTACATGACGGACCTAATAAAAAATTTTATTCCAAAATAACTGGGACATATGAAATCACATTGCAGGATTTGGCGGAAAAAATTAATAGTTTTTATAATATTAGGAAAAATCACATTATTCCAGATCTTTCAGATGATTTCACTAAAAAATTATATGCAACATATCTCTCTTTTTTAGAAAAAAATGATTTCGCTTATAAGTTAGAAATGAAAAGAGATAATAGAGGTTTTTTAGCGGAAATTGTAAAATCTAATGAATTTGGCCAAATATTTATATCTAGTACAAAGGAGAACGTTATAAGAGGAAATCATTATCATCACACAAAAGTAGAAAAATTTTGTGTGATGAGGGGAGAAGCTGAAATTAATTTTCGAGATATTTATTCGGAATCATCTTTCTCTTATATCGTATCGGGAGAAAGGTTAGAAGTAGTCGACATTCCACCAGGTTATACACATAACATCAAAAACGTGGGTCCAGACGAGATGTTAGTATTATTTTGGGCAAATGAAATTTTTAACCCGGAAAAAGCCGATACATTCTATTTAGAGGTGTAAACATAATGAGAAAAAAGAAAATATTGACGATTGTAGGTACAAGACCAGAAATAATAAGGTTATCATCTGTAATCAAAGCTTGTGATACGTATTTCAATCATATATTGGTTCATACAGGACAAAATTGGGATCCAACGTTAAACGATGTATTCTTTGAAGAACTAGGTTTAAGGAAACCAGACTATTTTTTAAATGTAGTAGGTAATCATCTTGGAGAAACAATGGGGAACATTATTAGTAAATCTTACGAACTTATGAGCGAAATACAACCAGAGGCATTATTGATTTTAGGAGATACAAATAGTTGTTTATGTGCTATTTCAGCAAAACGTTTGAAAATTCCTGTATTTCATATGGAAGCTGGAAACAGATGTTTTGATCAAAATGTACCTGAAGAAATTAATCGTAAAATTGTGGATCATGTAAGTGATATTAATCTTCCATATACAGAGCATAGTAGAAGGTATTTATTGAGTGAAGGTATTCGAAAGGAACATATCATAGTAACAGGGTCTCCAATGCATGAAGTGTTAAAGGAACATAAAGAGAAAGTAGGGGCTAGTAATGTTCTTACAGAATTAGATTTAAAACAAAATGAGTACATGTTAGTAAGTGCACATCGAGAAGAAAATATTGATCATGAAGATAATTTTTACCGTTTAATGGAGTCATTAAACGCAGTAGCTGAAACATATCATATGCCAATTGTCTATTCTACACATCCAAGAAGTCTAAAACGAATTAAAGAAAGGGGATTTAAATTTCACCCTTTAGTAAGAGTTTTAAAGCCTTTTGGTTTCTTTGCATACAATCATCTTCAACAAAATGCATTTTGCGTATTGTCTGATAGTGGAACTTTAAGCGAAGAGTCTGCAATGTTAAATTTTCCGGCAGTACTAATTCGAACAAGTACTGAAAGGCCGGAAGTATTAGATAAAGGTTCAGTTGTAATTGGAGGTATAACGAAAGATGAAGTACTTCAATCAATTGAACTAGCAAAAGCTATGGCGAATAATGGAGATACGTTCAATCTTCCAGTGGATTATGTAGATACGAATGTTTCTATTAAAGTTGTAAAAATTATTGAAAGTTATACGAAAATTATAAATAAAGTAATTTGGAATAAATACAAGTAAGGGGCTTCGTTTTTCTGAGAAGCCTCTTACTTATATAAAAAATAATTTAAGGTGAGAACAATGAATATTTTATTTTTAATGATTGCTTTTCCAGACGTGGAACGAACAGAGAATTTATATACTGAATTGGCACATGAGTTTAAAGAACATAATCATAATGTTTATGTAGCAACGATTTTAGGAGATTCGGGTCGTACTGAAACCGTTATGCGAAATGAAAGAGGAGTACATGTATTACGTATAAATGCTGGAAAACTATTCAATGTAAACTATATCGTTAAAGGAATAAATACCGTGTTGCTCCCTTACAGATTTAATCAAGCAATAAAGAAATATTTTAAAGATGTGAAATTTGATTTAGTTATATCACCTACACCACCTATTACATTTTTGAATACGATTAAAAAATTGAAAACGGAACACAGTTGTAAATCCTATTTAATTCTTAGAGATATTTTCCCGCAAAATGCTAAAGATTTAGGTTTAATTACTAATAAACTACTTTTTTCTTATTTTCAGAAACAAGAGAAAAAGCTATATGCACTTTCAGATTCTATAGGTTGTATGTCACAGGGAAATATTGATTATATTGTGAAACACAACAAAGAGATACAACCAGAGAAATTAGAATTATTGCCGAACTGGCGAAAAGTAAGAGATTTTTCTTTACTGACTAAAACGAATTACAGAACACAATACGGATTCAATGATGATCAAATCGTTTTAATCTTTGGGGGGAATATCGGATTACCTCAAGAACTAGAATTTTTAATGCAGTTAGCAGAATATTATAAACATCGCAAAGATATTACTTTCTTAATTATTGGATCTGGTAATAGGCGGGAACATATTAAGAAAACGATTGTTGAAAAAGAATTAACGAACGTGATATTAAGAAATTCTGTTCCTAGTCAAGAATATGATGGTTTAGTTAGAGAATGTGATATAGGTTTAATAAATTTGAATCGTAATTTCACAATTCCTAACATCCCTTCAAAAACATTAGCTTATTTTGAGGCCGAAGTACCTATTCTTGCTTCGATTGATTCCAATACAGACTATGGAAAAATACTTGATGAAGCACAAGCTGGAATGTGGAGCATTACAGGTGATTTAGAAAGCTATAAAGATAATTTTGAAAAATTGATATGTGATAAAGAGTTAAGAAAAAGTATGGGGAAAAACGGTCGTTCATATCTTATACAAAATTTAGGTGTTGATAAAGCATATAAAACAATTATTAAACATATAGAAAAACAGATTAGAGGATGAGAACTATGTTGAAAAGAATGTTGGATTTTACAATCGGAGCTATAGGGGTTCTAATATTAGTAATTCCTATGGGAATCATTGCAGCATTGGTTCGAATAAAACTTGGTTCGCCAGTCATCTTTAAACAACAACGTCCCGGCTTGCATGGAAAGCCATTCTATCTTTATAAATTTCGGACGATGACAGATGAGAAAGATGAACAAGGGAATTTACATTCAGATTATTTGAGGTTAACATCATTCGGTAAATTTCTTCGAAAACTAAGTTTAGATGAGCTACCTCAACTTATCAATGTTATGAAAGGGGACATTAGTTTGATAGGGCCACGCCCATTATTAATGGAATATCTTTCTTTATATACCCCTGAACAGAATAGAAGGCATGATATTAGGCCTGGCATTACAGGCTGGGCTCAAGTAAATGGTCGAAATGCTATTTCATGGGAGGAGAAATTTGAGTTAGATGTTTGGTATGTTGATCATCAATCTTTTTGGTTAGATATGAAAATTATATTTTTCACAATTATAAAAGTATTTAAATCAGAAGGAATTAGTCAGAAAGGACATGTGACAATTGAAAGATTTACAGGGGAAAATTCAAATAAAGAAGTGATGAAATGAAACGAATAGCTTTAATTGGTCAAGGTGGTCATGCAAAAGTAATTAAAGATATGATTTATGCAAATAGCCATTTTAAAATTATAGCATTTTTTGATGATAAGTATCAAAGCTTAGATAAGCATGAAGAAATATACTATGGACCAATCTCCTCCATTCCAATATTAATGAAAGAGGTTGAGTTTAAGCTTGTTATTGCAATTGGAAATAATGTTGTGCGAAAAAAAATTGTTGAACAGTTACACTTCAATGATGATTGTTATGAAAGTGTAATTCACCATACTGCGGTAATTAGTGAATCAGCTACTATTGGAAGAGGTACAGTTATCATGCCTAATGTCACTATTAATGCCGACACAATTATTGGTCGGCATGCTATCGTTAATACAGCATCTGTTGTAGAACATGATAATTGTATTGGTGATTTTGTGCACATAGGGCCAAATGCTACATTAACTGGAACAGTTACAATTGATGACGGTACACAAATAGGTGCGGGAGTAACAATTATTCCAAATCTTATAATTGGAAATTGGAGTATGATAGGTGCGGGGGCAACAGTGATTCATAATATACCATCTCGCTGTACAGCTGTAGGTTTGCCAGCAAAAATAATAAAATGAATTATTTTCTAAAAAAGGAGTGGAACGTAAGCATGCAAAAGCAGAGAATTTTTTTATCGTCTCCACATATGAGTGGGAATGAACAAATATACATTAATGAAGCTTTTGATACAAACTGGATTGCTCCTCTTGGCCCTAATATAGATCATTTTGAAAAGGAAATGTCCGATTATATAGGATCAAAAGGCGCTGTTGCAGTTTCTTCCGGAACAGCAGCAATTCATTTAGCTTTAGAATTATTAGAAGTGAAATCAGGTGATTGTGTATTTTGTTCTTCTTTAACATTTATTGCAAGTGCAAATCCTATTATGTATCAAGGAGCGGAGCCGATTTTTATTGATTCTGAGGTTGAGACATGGAATATGTCCCCGATTGCGCTTGAAAAAGCCTTTAAAGATGCGAAGGTAACAGGAAGGATGCCTAAAGCTGTTATTGTTGTTAATTTATTTGGACAAAGTGCAAAAATGGATGAGATTTTAACAATCTGTAATTATTACAATGTACCAATTATTGAAGATGCTGCTGAATCTTTAGGTGCTACATATAAAGGGAAACAGACTGGGACTTTGGGGAAGCTTGGTGTGTATTCATTTAATGGAAATAAAATCATTACAACATCAGGTGGTGGGATGCTTGTTTCAGATGATATTGAATTATTGAAAAAAGCAAAATTTCTAGCAACACAAGCACGTGATCCAGCTATACATTATCAACATAGTAAAGTAGGTTACAATTACCGAATGAGCAACATTATCGCTGGAATTGGTCGTGCGCAATTGCAAGTATTAGATGTACGAGTAAAGATGCGCAGGGAAATTTTCAAGCACTATACTGAAGCATTAAAACACCTAGATGGTATTACATTTATGCCAGAATTAGAAGGTACACGGTCCAATCGTTGGTTAACTGCATTATTAATAGATGAACGAAAACTTAATATAAACCCAGTGAATATCGTGCAAGAATTAGAAAAAGAGAATATTGAAGCACGTCCACTCTGGAAACCACTTCATATACAGCCGGTATTTAAGGGAACCAAATATTATTCGCATGGGAAAAAGGAAAGCATATCGGAATTTTTATATCATAGTGGCATATGTCTGCCTTCTGGTTCAAACATGACTATGGAAGAACAAAATGAAGTAATAAAGTATCTAAAAGAAAATTTAATCGGGGAAATTAGAGCTTAGTGTACATCCTAAGCTCTAATTTTATTTAACCGTAAATAATTTAGAGTAAGTTGGTTTAAAAGATTAGGAGGTTAGTTCATGAAAATCGCTATTTTTGGTACAGGATATGTAGGGTTAGTTACCGGTGTATGCTTATCTGATATTGGCCATAAGATAACTTGTATTGATATCGATAAAAAAAAAGTAGAAAAAATGAAGGATGGCATTTCGCCTATTTATGAACCGGGATTAGATAAATTAATGCAAAAAAACATTAAAGCAGGGAGATTGTCTTTTACAACTAAATACAGTGAAGTTCTAAAAAATGTAGATTTGATTTATATTGCAGTAGGTACCCCGCAAAAAGACGATGGCTCAGCAAATTTGCAATATATCGAACAAGTGGCCTTGGAGATAGCTGGAAGTATAGAAAAAGATATGATTATTGTGACAAAAAGTACGGTGCCAGTAGGAACGAATGATTATTTAAAAGACTTAATTCTCACGCACTTAAAATTTGATGTAAAAATTAATATGGTTTCAAATCCGGAATTTTTACGGGAAGGATCAGCGATTCAGGATAGTTTTCATGGAGATCGTATTGTAATAGGAGCAGATAGTGAAGAAATCGCAAAGATAGTTCAAGAAGTGAACAAACCATTTAGGACTCCAATATTTCAAACAACTATTAGAAGTGCAGAATTAATCAAATATGCGTCCAACGCTTTTTTAGCAACAAAAATCAGTTTCATTAATGAAATTTCAAATATCTGTGAAAAAGTCAACGCTAATGTTGAGGATGTTGCGTATGGGATGGGGTTAGATAAACGAATTGGTACACATTTTTTAAAAGCAGGAATTGGATATGGAGGATCTTGTTTTCCAAAAGATACACATGCATTGATACAAATTGCAGGTAATGTAGACTATGAATTTGAATTGCTAAAATCAGTTATTCGTGTAAATAATAAACAAAGATCCTTATTAGTACAGAAGGCTAAAAAAAAATTAGGAAACTTAGCGGGTAAACAAGTGGCGATATTAGGACTGGCGTTTAAACCGAATACGGATGATATACGTGAGGCTGCTTCTATAGGAATAGCACGAGAATTAGTAGCAATGGGGGCTGTAGTTAAAGCTTATGATCCAGTTGCGATGAATAATGCAGCCAAATTTTTTCCATCTGAGGTAGAATACACGAGAAGTATAGATGAGGCTATACAAGATGCTGATGTAACGTTCATACTTACTGAATGGGATGAAATTAAGAATTATCCTTTGAGTAAGTATGTAAAATTGATGGAGCAAGCTAATATTTTTGATGGGCGTAATTGTTATGATTTAAATGAGGTTAAAAAATTCGAATTATATTATTCTTCAATTGGTAGGTTGGAGGTGACAAATAAAAAGATAATGGTTTAATTATTTATCTCCTAAAACTAAACTATTACACAAATAATAAAGATATTCTTTAGTTTAGGGAGGTGATTAGAGTGAAATAAATGGATAAGTTTGGTTGGTTAAATTAAACTGAAAAGGAGAAAAGTGTATGAATTTTAAAAGAATGATGAAAAGGGGCTCTCTAGTTGCTATCATGGGAATTGGGTTAACGATGTTTTCTTTACCATTAGCGTATGCGGATACTAGTACAGATGCTGCTCAAAAAATGGTAAGTGCATTAAACACTTTACAACTTGATCAAGTAGATTATTTGTATGCCTACTTACAATCAATTAATTTAACGGAACAAGAACAAAATCAAATTAATGCAAATGTGACAAAAATGAATGAGATTTTACAAGAAGCGAAAAAATTGACTAGTTTAACATCAGCCCAAAAAGTAGAAGCCCTTCGTTTGTTTCTTGATAGTGTAAAATTAGCACATTTACAAGTGGATATTGTGGATAAAAAAGAAAAACCATTAGATCTTCTTGATTACAATTTGAATGACGATGTTTTAATTCAATTAAAAGATTTAGAGGGTAAGTTGCTAGCAACAATTAACCCCACGCAGGAAATGATTACACCAGCAAATTTTAAAAATATGGTAAACTCTCTTAATGTGGCAATGGATGCGAAACGAGAACTGAATAAAACTGGAAAGTTTGTTCCAATGGCAAGTGCACAAATGCCAAATACAGCATCAAATGAGCAAACCTATTTGCTAATCGGTAGTTTGGTGTTTTTTTTAGGTGCTGCAACATTAATTCCAGCAGTTCGTATTGTTTGTAAATCCGAACAATTGAATAAAGGTTAATTACATGAAAAACAAGGTTCGTAAATGGAGATGGGTGATTATTGGAATCCCCATCTTTTTTATTTTATCTGGATTTGGAATTATCAGCTTTTTCGGATGGGAATTAACTAAACAAACAGTATTATTAGCTCAAACAGCTCTTACACCGTATAAACCAAAAGAACCTGAGCAAACCTTCAAACAAATTTGGTCTGAGTTACCGGCTCCAGGATCCAAGATTGGTGATTTAAACTTTACAACTCTCAATTATACAGTTCCTGTTGTGCAAGGTACGCATGAGAAAGAGTTGAAACTAGGAGTGGGCCATTTCGCAGGTAGTTCATTACCAGGTCAAGATGGAAACGTGGTATTGAGTGGGCATCGTAATACAAGTTTTCGAAAACTTGAAGATTTAAACAAGGGCGATTCAATTGACTTCTTAACTCCGTACGGTAGTTTTGTTTATGAAATAATAGATTTTAAAATTACTGATGCTAAAGATGAAACAATTATTGTGCCCACTGATTATGAAACATTAACATTAACAACTTGTTATCCTTTTGATTATATCGGTGATGCTCCAGCAAGATTTGTTGTATTGACGAAACTTTTATCTAAACCAGATTTGAAAAATTATCAAAATAAAAAAGTATAATGGTATTGAAGCATTATTAAATAAAGTCCAATTGCTTTTTAAAGCAATTGGACTTTATTTGTTATGAGAAATATAAATAAATGAGGTAGATACATGAATAAAAAAGTATGTATTGGAAGCTTAATTTGTCTCCTGTTTGCTGTAACATTTGTATATGGGCAATTGCATTGGCGTGAGAAGATTATAAAGGCGACAAATGAAATAGTACAACAAGACTATGAAATGATAGAACAGGAGGAACAAATAAATATATCACCAAATTATGAAATGTATGCGAAAAACCTTCCAAATGTTGTGAAAGAAAAGATAAATAGAGCTGTTTCTAGCAAAAAACTTGTTCATCTTGTTATTGTTGGTGATCAAGCATCTTCAAGCAGTCAAGACGCTTGGCCAATAAAGGTAACTGAGCAAATCAAAAAAACATATGGTAATGGTGTTTGGAACATTACACTAAGGGAATGGAAGGATGAGAGCACAACTGATTTACTTTCCAATAAGCGTTTTGAAGAGTTAATCGCTTTAAAAGCAGATGTCATTTTATTTCAGCCACCATTCTTAACAGACAATAGTAGAGAAGGGAATAAAGAGTCTCTGGCGAATTTAGATCGGTTTTTGAAACTAGTAACAGGAAGCTTAAAAGATACAACGGTCATAATACAACCACCAAACCCTATTTATAATGCTACCCACTATCCAAAAGCAATTTCAGAATTACAATTGTATGCAGAGCAACATCAGTACATATATTGGAATCACTGGCAGGCTTGGCCAGACCCACATTCAGAGGCTATATTACCTTATTTACAAAATGAACATGGCTTTCCTAGTAGAAAAGGGAATGAGCTTTGGGCACAATATATTACTCAATATTTTGTTGGAAAATGAATATTGTAGCCTCACAACATATGTCCATCAACTTAAATTTTTTTACTATCCTCAGGTATAAAAAGGGTTGGTCCTATTGCAAAATAAAAAAACTAAGCTCGTTTATACATGATGAGTATCGTTTAAGAAAGTTTGAATAAGGGCTGTAATTCTTTGCATGTCGAAAAAGAGAAGTCTAAAATGACTTCTCTTTTGTTTGTATATAGCATGAATTATTTCAATTTCTTTCAATGTACAGAGGCATAGCGAAAATTTTGGTTCTGGTACAAAAAATTGAAACGATTTGAAAGTATTCTTTTAAACTAGACTATACTGGTACTACTACTTAAAAAGGTGTGTGACCAGTATGGAACAAGAAAATATATTCAAATGGAAGCATTACCGGCCAGATATTATTTTGCTAACAGTACGTTGGTACCTGCGGTGTAAATGTCAAGATGCTCATGTACATTTTCACTTGTTTAAGCATTTGACACTCCCACGGCTAAAGCCGCAAGTCCTACACCTTATGGTGTAACGGATGGGATTCTTGAATGACTAAACGTTCGCAGTCCATTTCTGTTTTGAACAGCCTTCAAGATGAGGGTGTGCCATCACCCCTCCTAAGACAGACCATATAGGTTCTTAGGCTGATTGACTATTACCGCCAACCACAGTTACGTAGCGAATGTTCATCGCTCCAACGATATCGCGATGTTTCTCAAATCCACATTGACACTTATATTTTCTATCCTGTGCCTTGTTCTTTTCAGTACACTTTGGACATGTTTGACTTGTATAAGAAGGGTTCACATATTCAACCTTTATACCAGCTAACTTTGCTTTGTACTCGACGAAGTGTGCGAGACGATAGAATGACCAAGTGTGTAGATTTTTTTCGTTTTTACGGCTTGTTCGTGCCGTCTGTCTCATGTTCGTTAGTTGTTCCAATCGAATGACAGAGATAGTATTATCCGTTGCAAAATCAACGATTTCACGACTCACTTTGTGGTCTTGGTCTTGCATCCACCTTTGTTCCTTATCCTCAAGTTGCCGAAGGGCATTTAGTTTTTTAGCTTCTCCTAGCTTCCTACGAACACTTCGAAACTTACGTTTCATATATTTGTTTTTCCTACCATTTCCAAAGAAACGAACTTTGTCATCATCTGTGATGGCTACCGCAGGAACTTTGAGACCTAAGTCTACTCCTAGAATTTTCGTTCCTGTTTTTTCTATTGTAGGGACCGTGACAGATATCTGAGCGATCCATTTACCAGATTTCTTTGTGATACGGAGTGTACCTAACTTGTGTTTCAACAAGTCGAAGTTACGATTATGTTTGTCGGTTAATAAGGCGCGAACCTTTAAACGAGTTGACTTTCCATTTACCATAAACGGGATTGAAATGTGCGTGAAGTCGAATGAATAGTTTTGGTTATTCCAAACACAAACAGGTCTTTTTAGAATCGGAACGATTTGGCATTTACTCTTTTTCACTTTTGTAGAAAATACACTTTTTGCATCTTTAATTGCTTGATTTTTCACCGCACTTGGAAGGTTGGCTTCAATATCCTTTGTACTTTTCTTTGTGCTTTTCTTTGCCTCGACCATTTCAGATACAAGTGTATGAATGAGTTTAATGTACTCGTGACTACTTTGTTCCAATAACCTGATTTGTTCTTTTGTCGGAAGCAATTTAACTTTGACCGTCATGGTTTGTGTCACAAGTTTCACCCCCTTGTTTTTTGACTTTCTACATAATGTTTTATTGTCTTACTTGATACATTCCCAGCAGTAGAAACAAAATAGGAACGAGTCCACAGGCTTGGCAAATGCGCGAGATGAGGAAACTCTTCTCTTAAACGCTTTGATGTCACTCCTTTGATTTTTGCCATTGTATCAGCAGGACTGAGTGTTGGAAGGGTATTCAAGAACAAGTGAACGTGGTCTTTGTCACATTCCATCGCGACAATAACAACATCCAGTTCGATACATACCTCTTGAACCAACTCTTTGAAACGTTCTTCTACTTTTGTGTTAAGAAAAATCTTTCTTCTGTATCGTGGGCAAAACACAAAATGGTAGTTTAGTAATGATACGGTTGTTTTGGCTCTTCTCTAATCATTCATCATGTTCATAGTGTATCAGTTTTGATATTTAACTACAACGAGAACAGTGGAAAAATAAATGATACCAACATTTTGGATACTTAAAGTACCACAAACCTTGCGGTTTTTTTGTTGCACTCCGTATCCAACCTCACTTTCATCCCATGCCTAAAGGCGATGGGCTTTCCCGTTCGGGAAGGGCTGTAATCAAATATAATCTGTATCTTTGATGTATAGGATGATATACAAATCCAGCAAGTATTGATAATTGCACTTGAAATCATTTTTCTTTACGTCTTAAGAGCGTCCCCTAATAACTCAAAAAATTTACTATCATCATCGTTATACATATATTTCTAAATAATAATTGTATTGCCAAAGAGTTACATTCGCTCGTTTATCGAAAGAGAAACGAGCAGTGGTAGGTTATGTACTTATAAAAAAATAAACCATACTTTTTAGCATGGTTTATTTTAGAAGTCTCTATCACTTTAAAATGCTGATTCAGGTGTTTCTATATGTACCCAGACATAGAACTTGTCGATAATAGAAGAATCTCCTTCCCATGAGCGCCATTTTTTTAATTGCAACTTCGTGACACCAGGTTCGATAGCTTTAAACTGAAATTTGTGAACTCCAGGTTTCCCTACTGTCCCGTCTCCCGTATTATTGGGTTGAAAATGTTCACCTACTAAAGGAATTTGGTGATTTATATTTGTTGTTGTCCAGTGATAGCCGGTCGTTGGATTTTCAGCAAGGGAAAGAGATAGGAACTGTCCTATAGGTATGTGAATATGTTCCCCGTAGTTTTCTTGTGTAATGATAGTAGGACGTTTCCATTCTTTTTTGTACGGTAAACTTGTCTCTGCTTTTACTGTATTGGGAATAGTGCCCCCCAATCCTAATGCCAAAGTAATTCCGAGTACGCCACAAATCACCTTTTTATATGTACACATCATATATCTCCTGTCTATTTTTGTTTGATACGAAATACATTTATGCTCCTAGTTTAGGTAAATAAAATTGAATGTTAGATCCGGTAGTGTTGCTTTGTAACCACCCTTTATAAGCCCATGCCCAAGGTTTCGTTTCCTCCTGATTATATGTATTGAAGGTTCCATTTTCAAATACATACACATTGTAATTGGCTCCGTTATAATGTAACTTAGCATGGAATTTTATTCCTTGGAAATGATGTTGGAATTTAGAATCTGATGTAAATACCATCACATTGTAACGGTTCTTTGCAAAAATAAATGTCTGATCTGTCATTTCTCTAGTTATATTTTGAAATGTAGTATGTTGTAATAAACCATTCATTTTTTCAGCTATCCCTAACGTGTCTACTGATACTGTTAGATTCCATTTCATCATCGTGGATTGTGTTTGACCGGATCCTGATGAATGGGAGCTCCATTCATTTGCGAGAGGTTGCATGTAGCTCTGCTTGTCTTTTATGGATGCTGCATTTGCATGGAGTGGTATCATCCATAAGCTACTCCCCCCGATTGCACCTGCTACTAAAAGACTCGTTATATTTTTGAATACTTTCATGAAAAACATCCCCCTTATTTTTGATAATGAAAGAACAAGTTTAGTATATAAGAAAAAAGTGGCGATTTATAGAATGAGTAGGTTGAGAAATATAGGTAGTCAACTATTTATCTTGTTAACTGTGTGGTACAGTCGGGCATAGTTAACAAGATTCATGCAGTGTTACGATAATGAGGCTATATTTCTTATTAATTTAACGAATTTCCCGAAAGAATTCTCCTTCCTCAAGCGTGTGAAGGGCGTAGCCAAAAGGTTTTCCTTTTTATTTTACCTCTAATATAATCAGTCTTATAAATGATAAAGGCTGGTATATAAATGAAATTAGAAAGTAATAATCATTCAGTATTCTTGTTGTATTATCACCTTGTGTTAGTCGTAAAATACAGAAGAAATGTGTTTGATGATATGTCAGACTATGCAAAAGATATGTTTGTTCGACTATCTGAAAACTATAACATCACAGTAGTTGAATGGAATCATGATGTAGACCATGTTCATATTTTGTTCAAGGCACACCCTAATACAGAAATGACAAAATTCATCAATGCTTATAAAAGTGCAAGTTCTCGACTTATTAAAAGAGACTTTCCACAAGTGAAAAAGAAACTTTGGAAAGAGATGTTTTGGTCAAGAAGTTTTTGCTTGCTAACTACTGGTGCTTCGCCAATAGACGTAGTAAAAACATATATTGAAAAGCAAAGTGAAAAGTGAGGTGAAATGATATGACAAAGCAGAATAAAGCATATAAATTCCGTTTGTATCCAACAGAAGACCAAGCACATCTTATGCGTAAAACCTTCGGTTGTGTACGTTTCGTGTATAACAGAATGTTAGCTGAACGGAAAAAAGCGTATGAAAAACATAAAGATGATAAGGATCAACTAAAGAAACAAAAGCTTCCCACTCCTGCGAAATACAAAGCAGAATTTGAGTGGTTAAAAGAAGTGGATTCATTAGCTTTGGCAAATGCTCAACTAAACTTGCAAACTGCCTATAAAAATTTCTTTCGTGGTCAAAATGACTTCCCGACATTCAAAAGCAAAAAAGAAAGAAAGTCTTATACAACGAATGTAGTGAACGGAAATATTATGTTGCTTAACGGTCATATCAAATTACCAAAACTGAAAATGGTACGTATCAAACAGCATAGAGAAATACCACAAGACCATATAATCAAGTCATGTACGATTTCTATGACACCTACTGATAAATACTATGTGTCCATTTTGACTGAATACGAAAAAGAGATCGTACAAAAAGAAGTAGAAACAGTTGTTGGATTAGACTTTGCGATGGATCAATTATACGTCAGTTCTGAGGATGAGAGAGCCAATTATCCTAAGTTCTATCGTGAAATGTTAGACCGATTAGCAAATGCTCAACGAGTATTATCAAGACGTACAAAAGGTTCAGAGCGTTGGAATAAACAACGTATCCGTGTAGCTAAGCTACATGAAAAAGTAGCAAACCAACGTAAGAACTTCCTTCATCATAAGTCTAAAGAGTTGGCTACTCATTTTGATGTTGTCGCTATTGAAGATCTAAATATGAAGGGAATATCGCAAGCACTTCATTTTGGAAAAAGCGTCGCTGATAATGCTTGGGGTATGTTCACTTCTTTCTTAGCTTATAAACTAAATGAACAAGGCAAACAGCTTGTGAAAATAGACAAATGGTTTCCTTCCACAAAAACATGTAGCAGTTGTGGAAATATGAAAAACATGTCATTGTCTGAGCGAGCCTATTCTTGTATATGCGGTGTAAATCTCGATAGAGATTATAACGCAGCTACCAATATCAAAAATGAAGCAATACGCCTATTGGCGTTAGCATAGATAGTAATAAAATAACCCTTGGAACAAGGGCGTTAGCTCGGCTGTCTTAGGACGAATTCGTTAGTTACCAAAAGTAACGACTAACCGAGAAGCCCCCACTTCAAACTGTCCGTTAGGACATTAAGTGGCGGGTAGTTCACTAGCCTTTGTATTTCTTGCGTATATGTAAAATTCATATAATGAATCCTAGTATATCTAACTAATTGTTTGGAATATAAAGGAACTACTCTGAAAGGCTCCTGCTTTACTTTGTGCGTTTAAAAAACTAAAACATAATGGCTTTTATCTGCATACGAAACATTGTACTGTTAAGCATTTCAATAATCTCATCGAACAAGACCATAGACATATCAAACGACGTTTTGTTAAATTCGCAGGATTTCAAAATCTTCGCCATGCTTCACGTACCTTGAAAGGAATCGAAACGGTTCATGCCATATACAAACAAAAGAGAAGTCACATTCCAGACTTCTCTTTTTCAACGTACAAGGAATTACAGCAGTTATTCAGAACTGCTTAAACTACAACCGTATTTTGTAAGCAGGTTGATGTTTTTTCAAACTTTGCAACAGAACCTTCTAGTTGATAAAATTGAGCGGTTCAGTCTGAGACTAGAAGAATTATCTCATAGTGAAAGATACGAAGCACCAGTGGAAAAGTTAAGATGCTTAAAAGGGATAGACACAACCGCAGCAATGACAGTTCATGTGGAGATTGCAGACTTCACTCGGTTCCCGACGACTAAAGCATGTATGGCTTATGTAGGATTGACGCCAAGCGAAAGCTCAAGTGGAGAGAAAATCAGTTGAAGTTCGATTACAAAGCAAGGCAATTCGACAGTTAGGTCTACTCTTGTAGAATGTGCAAATGCGTTGGTAAAGGGAACAATCGGATTACAATCGAAACGAGTGAAAGCCAGACAAAAAGGGCAACAAAGCGAAGTAATTCCCTACGCGGATCGGGCAGTAGAACGGTTACAAAGAAAATATCATCGCATGATATATCAAGGGAAACCTCGAAATGTGGCCATTACAGCGATTGCAAGAGAACTTGGGTGTTTTATCTGGGGATTAGAAACAGGTAACATTCACTGAAAATAAAAGAAGAAGGGATATGAAGTTGATGGATTCATAGTTAGAGACCAAAGTATCAATTGATGGCATAGATGAGCTTCAGAGATAGTGAATTACAGGTCTGGCTATCTATGACAACCTCTCTGCTGGCGCGGCTGAAATTCTGATAAACAAGCTATTTATTAGAATTTGAAAAGATGTGATCCACGTATTGAGATTATAAGAGCCTAACGACGGACCATTAACCTGAGGTAACCAATCCACGAATAACAGAGTGGTTAACTGTCGATAAATCTTATTTCTGAAGTTTATGTATGCCATCAAGAAAAAATATTATGGGTAAAAAACTATTGACAAAGGTCACTTCATAACAGAGGTGTTTCAGATGAAAAAACAGTATGATGAAACGTTTAAAAAACAATGTGTTGAATTGGTAATCAAAGAAGGGC
>NZ_JBNPJZ010000086.1:0-27349 GCF_050312695.1 Bacillus sp. AF62
TTCACTTGCGGTGACACTATATTCCCTACATTTTCTTTTTTCACTTGCGGTGACACTATATTCCCTACATTTTCTTTCTTCACTTGCGGCGATACTATATTTCCTACATTTTCTTTCTTCACTTGCGGCGATACTATATTTCCTACATTTTCTTTCTTCACTTGTGGCGATATTATATTCCCTACATTCTCTTTCTTCACTTGCGGCGATACTATATTATTTTTTTTCGTTTGCGGAGAAATGATATTGTTAGGTTTCATTTTACTAATTTGAGGAGCAATTAACTCGCTGCCTTTTTTTATTACATCCGAAATTTTATATTCTTTTTTCGGTTTTATTGGTGGTTGTGGCGGTTGCGGTAATACATTTACCGAAAACTTCGTGTTTTCTTTTTCCGCCGGTTTTTGTTTTTCTATCACAGGTGGTTTTTGAATAACAGACGGTTTTTCAACTGGTTTCTCTTTTTGAATTGGCTGTTCTTTTTGCACCTCTTTTTGCGGTTTCACCTGTACTTCTTTTTGCGGCTTTACCTGCATTTCCTTCTGCGGTTTTACTTGCACTTCTTTTTGTGTTTGTTGCATAGCTGGCTGCTGTGTAATTGGTGCTGATTGATACGTAACTTCTTCTTCATCTTCTATTCCAAGTGGAGTTGGTGTTGCTGCAAATTCTTTTTGTTGCACTTCTTTTACGTATTGCTTTGGAGGCGCTGAACCTGCTCCAGCCTGTTGTTTCATGTGAACACTCTTGGATGGCACTTTAATTTTCATACCTGGCATGATTAAATCTGGATTACTAAGTTGTGTATTTGTTTTTTTCAACGTATCAAAATCCACTCCGTACTTTTTCGCAATTTTCCAAAGGGTATCCCCTTTTTGCACGATATGAATTTTCAAATTTTCCCCCTCCTGTATAACTTATCTATAAGTAACAAATCTCATGAAGTAACTCTTTCTAAATAACATTAACTTCTTTTCACTTTTATCACTTCTTCGATTTTCAATATCATTCGAAGTGGAATAAGCATAAAGAACCACAATGATTTCTTCAAAACAATGTATGCCCATTTTGTTCTTGTTATGATTATATGTATGAAAAAAAGCAACGGGAATACCGTTGCTTTACACACGCTCTAACATACGATTTAATGCAAGAACCGCTTCTGCCGTTACTTGTTTATCTACGCTAATAACGTTAATTTCTTCTCCTCTTTCTATCGTTTCAAGTACCCATAATAAGTGAGGCAAATCAATTCGGTTCATCGTTAAGCATGGACACATAAATGGATTAAGTGAAACAATTTCTTTATCTGGATGTTGCTGAATAATTCGGTTCACTAAATTCATTTCTGTACCAATCGCCCATTTGCTACCAGATGGCGCCGATTCAATCATATCAATAATATATTTCGTTGAGCCTGCATAATCTGAAGCAGCTACAACTTCATAGCAACATTCTGGGTGTACAATAATATTCATATCAGGATGATTTTTTCGTACGCTCTCAATGTTCTTCACTGTAAAATTTTGATGAACAGAACAATGCCCTTTCCATAAAATCACTTGAATTTCTTCTATATCCCCATCGTACTCTAATGAATCTGTGTGTGGGTCCCATACTGCCATTTTATCTAACGGGATACCTAAATCGTACGCTGTATTTCTCCCTAAATGTTGGTCTGGTAAAAAGACGAGACGCTCTTTTTGAGTAAACGCCCAAGATACCATTTGCTTTGCATTAGAAGAAGTTACTGTTGCTCCTCCGTTACGACCACAAAACGCTTTAATTGCAGCTGTAGAGTTCACATATGTTAACGGAATCATCGTATCTCCAAATAATTTCTTTAACTCTTTCCACGCTCTTTCTGTCTGTTCAATATCTGCCATATCCGCCATCGAACAACCTGCACGTATATCTGGTAAGATGACAACTTGATCATCTGTCGTTAACATATCTGCTGTTTCCGCCATAAAGTGCACCCCGCAAAACACAATATATTTTGCGTCTTTATTGCTCGCTGCAACTTGCGCAAGCTGAAGTGAATCCCCTGCTGCATCTGAAAATTGTACCACTTCATCTTTTTGATAATGATGCCCTGGAATGAATAACATTTTCCCCATCTTCTCTTTAATTTCACGAACACGCTTTTCCATATCTTCCGTTGACATCGTGTAATAACGCTCTGGTAACATCGTTTCAATTGGCTGTACTTGTTCTAAAATACTCATATACGTTTCTCCCCCTCTAAGCCACTTTCCTTACCCTTCAATATTGAAACTAATATCAAGTGCTTTCACTGAATGTGTTAACGCTCCAAGTGAAATATAATCTACCCCTGTTTTTCCGTATTTCGATAAATCTTCAATTGTGATGCCCCCTGAAGCTTCTGTAACGATAGCGCTTGGTACAATTTTCGAAAACTCCCGGATTTCATCTGGCGTACGATTATCGAACATAATAATATCCGCACCAGCAGCAACAGCCTCTCTCACCTGTTCCTCAGTTTCTGTTTCTACTTCTACTTTCACCATATGTCCTAACTTTTCTTTCACTGATGTAACAACTTTTGTAATAGAACCAGCAAACACAATATGATTGTCTTTAATCATGACACCATCATATAAACCGAAGCGATGATTAAATCCACCACCACACACGACTGCATGCTTATCAAACATACGTAGTCCTGGCATCGTTTTTCGCGTATCACAAATGCGAGTATGGCTACTATCTAAAGCAAGAACCGCTTTACGCGTCATCGTCGCTATTCCGCTCATACGCTGAATAACGTTTAATATAACGCGCTCTGCTGTTAATAACGATGCAATTGGCCCTTGCACAGTTGCAATGATTTCGCCTTTTTCTACAAGATCCCCATCTTTTTTATGAAGCTCTACTTCAATTCTCTCATCAATTAATTTAAATCCTGATTCAATTACTAAACGTCCTGCAAAGACCCCTGTATCCTTCGCAAGAAACGTTCCTTTCGAAAGTAAGTTATCTGGAAAAATAAGCTGAGATGTTACATCTCTTTCTCCTATATCTTCTAAAAAAAATCGATTTAATGCTTCTTTAACTTTTATCGTGTTCATAAAGCCCCTCTTCCCCTCATCACACAAGTTGTAGTTTTCTCTTTACTCGAACAATTTCTTTCCTATATTTTTATCTGGATAATCACTTCGGTAATGCCCGCCAATACTTTCTTCTCTTTGCAGGGCTGAAACAACTATAAGCTCACAAACTGTTAACATATTAATAAGCGTTATCTCTTCATTCGTAAGAACATCATGTTGTAATATCATATTTCGAACACCATACTTACTAAGCCATCTCTTCGCATAAGATAAACTTTGCTCTGTTCGCACAATCCCAACATATTTCATCATGCATTTTTGTATTTCTTCTTTCGTCGGTAAATGATTCAGAACGATAAACTTTGCTTCTTTTTCAGCTAGCATGTTCACCTTTTCTTTTGTCTCTCTAGATAAAATGTGTCTTCCGATTCTTCCTCCAAACACAAGACCTTCTAATAATGAATTACTCGCTAATCTATTTGCACCATGAACCCCATTACAAGCTACTTCCCCGACTGCGTATAGGTTCGGAATAGACGTCTCTCCATCACAGTTCGTTTTCACGCCACCCATGTGAAAATGAGTACCGGGCACGACTGGAATAAGGTTTTTATTTATATCGACTCCATTCGTTTTACATATCGATGACACGGTCGGAAAGCGTTGTTCAAAGTTTTGAATCATTTCGATGTTTAAGTACACTTTTTCACCCGCAAGTAGCTGTTCATGAATAGCCCTTGCGACTACATCACGAGGCGCTAAATCCTGTTCGTAATGTATATCCATCATAAAACGCTGCCCTTTGCCATTTATAAGGACAGCTCCTTCTCCGCGAACAGCTTCGGACACGAGGCCGGAACAACGCCCACCCGCGTATAACATCGTCGGATGAAATTGTATAAACTCTAAATCTACAAGCTCTCCGCCTGCACGGTACACCATTGCAAGTCCATCACCTGTAATTGTCTCATCATTAGAAGTAAAGGCGTATAAACCGCCAATACCGCCTGAAGCTAACACCGTATAATCTGCATTGTAACGTTTCAGTTCTCCTTTATTGTTGCGAGTTAAAACCCCAACACATTTATCTTTTTCTATAATAAAATCGAGCACCATTTCCTGTTCCACTACCGTAACGTATGGAGCTACTTCTTGAATAAGATGCTCTAATAAATTCTTTCCTGTTGCATCGCCACCTGCATGTAAAATACGACGTTTTCGATGCGCTCCTTCTTTTCCAAGATGAGGACCTGTTTCATCTCCATCAAATTTCATTCCTCTTTCAATAAGGTTATTAATTTCTTTCGGTCCTTCCTCGACTAAATAACGGACCACTTCTTCATTGTTATAATGACACCCTGCTACTAACGTATCTTCAAAATGATCATTAGGATTGTCATATGTAGCTACCGCTGCGGCAATTCCACCTTGAGCTAAATGTGTATTATTACTACGTTTCGTCTCCTTTGTGATAATAATCACATTCTTTTCGTGACAAATCTCTTTTGCAACACGAAGTGCCGCAACGCCACTTCCAATAATTAAGACATCTGCACTTGGCATAATTGTTGCCTCCTACTTTACACTTTTCAACTGTCTTGACACCTATATTTACATAGTTTTAAAATAATGACAAGAGTTTTTTTATAATTCTTATTTTCACTACCATTTAAAAAGTAAAAGAAATGTAACTCTTACTAGAGAGAGGAACTTACATGATGATATATCTTGACTATGCAGCTACTACACCTATGAGCGAGGAAGCGTTACAAACATATATGAAAGCAGCTTCGCAATACTTCGGAAATGAACAAAGTTTACATGATATTGGAGGAACGGCTTCTTCTTTATTACAAGTTTGCCGAAAAACATTTGCGGAAATGATTGGAGGCAAAGAACAAGGAGTATTTTTCACAAGCGGTGGATCGGAATCGAACTATCTTGCAATTCAATCACTTCTAAATGCCCGAAATAAGAAGCATATTATTACGACACCTATGGAACATGCATCCATTCGAAGTTATTTTCAATCTCTAAAATCAAAAGGCTATACGATCACTGAAATTCCTGTTGATAAAAGCGGACTCATTTGTTTAGTAGATTTAGAGGCAGCTATTACAGAAGATACTGTGCTAGCAAGTATACAGCATGGAAACTCTGAAATCGGAACCGTTCAAAACATTACAAAAATCGGGGCACTTTTAAAAAAATATAATGTTTTATTTCATACGGATTGTGTGCAAACGTTTGGTAAACTGCCTATCCATGTTTTTGAGATGGGGATTGATAGTCTTTCTGTTTCAGCACATAAAATATACGGACCAAAAGGTGTCGGCGCTTGCTACATAAATCCGCAATCTCGCTGGGAACAAGTATTTCCAGGAACTTCTCACGAAAAAGGATTTCGCCCAGGTACAGTAAATGTTCCCGGCATCGCATCTTTTTTAACAGCTGCTGAAAATATATTAAAAACTCAATGGGAAGAAAGTTTACGTTTTAAAGAGTTACGATCCTACTTTTTAGAGCAAATACAAACACTTCCGCTAGAAATTGAAGTAGAAGGCCATTCTACTTCTTGTTTACCACATATTGTTGGGGTTACAATAAAAGGAATAGAAGGTCAATATACTATGCTAGAATGTAATCGTCATGGTATTGCCATTTCCACCGGAAGTGCTTGCCAAGTCGGTAAACAAGAACCTTCGAAAACTATGCTTGCAATTGGAAAAACGTATGAAGAGGCCAAACAATATGTCCGCTTCTCTTTCGGACAACAAACAACGAAAGATCAAATTGATACTACTATTCATGCACTACACACAATTGGAAATCAATTTTATAGAGGTGTTAAATCATAATGAAACAAAATGAACAAAAAAAGATTTTAGGTGAAGAAAGACGACAGCTTATCCTCCAGTGGCTTCTTGCTGCAAATGAACCGTTATCTGGGAATGAACTATCGAAAAAGACGAACGTAAGTAGACAAGTTATCGTGCAAGATATTTCCTTGCTTAAAGCACGAAACGAACCAATTATTGCGACTGCTCAAGGTTATTTATATTTAAAGCCACAAGAGAAGCAACAAACTTTCGAACGCGTAATTGTATGCCAACATAAACCAGCAGAAGTACGTCAGGAACTTACAATGCTTGTTGACCATGGCGTTACGATTAAAGACGTAAAAGTTGAGCATCCTGTATACGGTGACTTAACAGCATCCATTATGGTAAGCAATCGCTTTGATGTAGAGCAATATTTACAAAAAATCGAAAACACAAATGCTTCCTATCTTTCACAACTAACAGATGGTATTCACTTACATACAATCGAGGCAGATTCTAAAGAAAAATTAGATGCTGCTTGTGAGGCACTGGATAAAGCAGGATTTCTCGTTTATTAATGTAAAGCACAGAGTTTTTATCATTCTCTGTGCTTTTTTAATGCTATAATATTGTAATCAATCGTAAAGGAGATCAAATATGGGAATTGAACTCGTTCACTTTAGCATTGGCAAACCGAAACAAATGAAATATGGCGAAGATAAAGAAATGATAACAGGTATATGTAAAGCTCCTACAGAAGAGGCCTTTCTCTCAAAAGACGGATTTCGTGGTGATGACGTAGCGGATTTAAAACATCACGGGGGACCTGATCGTGCTGTTTGTGTGTACCCACACGAGCATTACGCACTATGGGAAGAGGAATTTCAAACTACACTTCCCGCTTCCACATTTGGTGAAAACATTACCGTAACAAATATGTTAGAGCATGACGTATGCATCGGAGATACATATCAACTAGGCGAAGCAATCATTCAAGTAACGCAAGCTCGCGTACCTTGTAGCACAATTTCAAAACGTCTTGGCATCCCTGGCATTTTGCCGCGCATTGTAGCAACTGGATTTACTGGCTACCTATGCCGTGTTCTTCAAGAAGGTACTGTACGTAAAGATTCTAAAATTACATTACTAGAACGTCAACCCGGCAATGTTTCTGTTTTGTTCTCTAACGAAATTTATTTTCATAATAGAAAAGATAAAGATGGCATTGAAAAAATTCTTGCTGTTCCAGAACTAGCTGATATTTGGCGTGGTCAGTTAGAAGATCGTCTTGCGAAGTTAAAATAAAGTGAAACTTTAATCAGCCCTCACCAATCGGGCTGCCCGGCAAATAGCGGGATAAAGAATCCCACCTTTTGCAGGTGGGATTTTATTAATCTATCAAAAAATATACTAGGCAATGAAATGATATGGACGATTAGGCAAATACAAATATTTCATCTACATCTTACAACCAATAAGAAGAATAACTCCCCAGCACAGTAACAGAAAAACCGAGTGCTTCAAGTTCCATCGTTACGCCTGGCAATAATACGTCATCGTATGCTTTATCGACATCGATTAAGAAAAAGTAATTTCCAAGACCTGTTTTCATCGGACGCGATTCGATTTTTGATAAGTTTAATTTTCTCCATGCGAAAGCTGATAGCACTTGATATAGGGCACCTGCATAATCTGCAGGTAACGTTATCATAAGCGTCGTTTTCTCTCCGCGGTTTTCTCCGTTATTCGGGAGTATTGCTTTCTTTTTCTTATGGAGTACTAGGAAGCGTGTATGGTTATTTTTATGCGTATGAATACTACGTCTTACAATTGTTAATCCGTATTTTTCTGCAGCTGCTTCATTTGCAATAGCGGCAATTTTTTCTTCAGGATGTTCTTTCACATATTGCGCAGCGGCACTTGTGGATGTCATATCTCGAACAGTTACTCCTTTTAATTCTTCATTTAAAAACTTATGGCACTGTGCAATGGCATGCGGATGAGAATGCACCGCATATACTTCATCCCACACTTCTGCATACTGCGGATGTACAAGTAAATGCTGCTGAATTGGTACTGTAATTTCTCCTACAATAGAAAGCGGCTGCTCATGTACAAGATAATCAACCGTTATATTCACTGAACCTTCTATTGCATTTTCTAACGGTACGACTGCGAAGTCTACATTTTCATTTGCAGCTGCATCTATACAATCTGGAATCGTTCGATACGGTACATGATCTGCTTCCGGAAAAAAACGACTCACCGCCATATTTGTAAATGTTGCTTCTGGTCCTAAATATCCTACTCGAATCATCGTCTTTTCCCCTCTTTTTCGTTTTCTTACTGTTATACCATACTTTTTTATATTCTTCTATGTAAATTTCGAATATTAAAAAAAGACTAGCATTTGCTAGTCTAAATGTTTCTTATATTCCCTTTGAGCGAAGAAGAAATAAATGATACATGCTACGATATAAAACAGAATGAACAAACCTACTTTTTTTAATGATCCATCCATAAAAAAAGTATTATGAAACGTATATAACGCAACTGCACTATGCATACTCCCTACTATAATTGGCGCAAAAAATAGCATACATAATTGCCAACGAGAAATTTTCCATACTTCTTCCTTCGTCATTCCAAGTTTAGAGAGTGCACCATACTGCTTTCGGTCCGATGCAATATTATGGAACCATTTAAAATACACGATACTACATGAAGTAAGAAAGAATAATATACTAATAAACGAGCCCACAAATAGAGTAATATCGCCGCCTTCTTTCATACTTACATATAACTCCATATTACTTCGAAATGCATTATTATTATCTTGTTTCATATGTTTCCGTAAATCTTCATTCAATTTCCTCGTCTTTTCGATATTTGATAATGTGTAGCCTCTATATATCATCTTTTCAGAATCAGGAACCTTATTTGCTATATTGTCAAAGTCTTCATCATTCATAACGAAGAACAGACCATTAATGTACGAAGGGTGATAGTTAAATTGAACCCCTTCTTTCTGACCGTTAAATACGAATTGATATGGTTGATTCATTACTTGCAATTGAATCTCTTTTTGATTATATACATTCGAATTATTGTATTTATTATAATAAACGAGTGTCACTGTATCTTTTTTAGGATGATATGTTTTCTGTTTTTGTTTCCTCGCTTCTTGGTTATAATCACTTTCTTTTATAAGCGGTGCTATTGTTGTTTCTCCTTTATTAGACTGAAAGGATGCATACACTCCAACAAAACTCATATATTGAAAATCATCATACCCATATTGATTCAGTAATTTTTCAACCGCACCTTCTTCAAAGACTTCATAAGTAGAAATACCTTTTTCTATGTACGAAAACGAGTGTACCCCTCCCGTTCGCCACATATCTTGCATGCTAGAAAAATACAAGAACACCGTACCTGTTGCCGTAACTACAAACGTCGTTGCCATAGACATCAGAAAGAAAAAGCGACCATTTTCCTTCATTCGATGTGACAATTGATTCACTATAAATAAATATGGATATGTATACATAATCTTTTTATTTCGCTTTATCATTTCTAACACTTGGGTAGCACCATGCGCGAAAGAAAAATACGTTCCCAAAAAGACAAGTATAGACACAGGGAAAAAGTATATTGCTATCGTAGCCATCGTCACTTGTAGCGCTAACGCATATCCTATCCCTAAACAAATAAAGCCGAATATACAAAGCCACTTTGATGTTTTCTTCTCTTTTTTATCTGTTCGAAATTCTTTCAATAACCGAATGATTTTTATATTCCATATACGTAAAGCACTTATAAAAGATAACAGAATAAAAACGACCATATATGTAATAAATGTTACACCCATCGCACTTACGTCAAATATAACAGGGAGTTCTTTCGGAAGCCCCAGTAACATACTAAACACCATGAAGAAGAGCTTTAAAAAGATCAAGCCCAGCCCTATACCGAAAATATTAGCAAAAATTCCAATTAATATTTGCTCGGTCATAATTACTCCTATTACGTTAGACTTCGTTGCTCCCATTAACATATATAACCCTAATTCTTTCTTACGTGCTTCTATGAAAATAGAAGTAGAGTACAAAATAAATATGACGAAAAAAGAAATAATTATAACATTACATATGATAAGTCCCCAGCGTACGTTTTGATACCACATCGTCTCTTGCATATACGGATGTACAATGACAGACATATATGCAAAAGATGCAAATATCGCAAAACAACTACTTAAGAAAAACACTTTATAATTACGCCAATTTCCTTTTATATTTTGCAGCGCTAGTTGCCGAATGTTCATCTATCTTCCTCCTGTAACTTACTACATAGGCAAAAAGCTAGAGGTTCCCCTAGCTTTTTACGTGTTTTAAATATCCTCTTTGCGCGATCATAAAGTAAATGGCAGAAGCTAAAATGTATGCTCCAATTACAAGCGCACCTGATTTCCACAAATTAATATAAAGCATTTTCCCTAACGTATGAAGAGCAAATCCACTATGAATTGAACCGATTAAAATTGGTATAAAGAAGATAACTCCCATTTGTCGAATCGCAATTTTGCGAATTTCTTTATCTGTCATACCGATTCTCTTTAACGATTTAAATTGAATGCGATCTTGTTCTTTATCGTTAAACCATTTAAAATATGTCATACTACAAGCGAAGAAGAAGAACAGTACCGCTACGAAGAAACCGATGAACATTGTAATTGCTCCACCTTCTCTTATATCCTTATACGCAAACACTGAATTTCTCAATTCTCCTTGCTTTTCTGGTGCAATTTCATTTTTCAAATCTAATACAAGATCTTCTGTACTTTTCCAATTCTCAATATAATAACCGTAATATTTCGTCTTTTCTTCATCTGGTACTAGTTTTGCATATTTCTCAAAATCTTGATCATTTACAACGAGATATTCACTATCATTAAAAACAGAATACTGCGTTGGATTATTTAATTGAACAGACTGCTTTTGTCCGTTAATTGTAAATTCATACGGTTTCGTGCGGTCTATCTTCATCAGTTCATTTGACATATCGACCATAACCATCGTTGCACTGCCTGGTGCATTATGAACTTCTGTAGGTTGCTCTCTCTTTTGTTTACGCACTTCCGTATTATATTCTTTTTCTGAAATAATCGTCATCGGTACTTCATGTTCACTATTAAACAACGTTATTTTCTGTGTTGCCGGTAGTTTAACGTAGGTTACTTTTCGCGCATCTTCAAATCCATGCCTCTTCACAAGCTCCTGTACCTTTTCTTCATTAATAAGGCTATGCGTATTTAACCCCTTTTCCTCATATGAAATAGCGTGTGGTGTAAGTTCTACCGTTTTCGCACTCAAATTTTCAAAATATACGTAAAGCGTGCCAACTGCCGAGGATACAACCGCCGTAATAATAGAAATTACAAATAGAAAACGAGCATTATCTTTCATTTTATAAATAAGGTTACTAAGGACGAACATATTTGGGTACGTATAAAAAGATTGTTTTCGTTTTTGCAATGCTTTTAATACGACTGTACTACCTTGTGTAAATAGTAAATACGTTCCGCCAATTGTCAGTCCTACCACCGGTAAAAAGAGGATGAGGAAATTCAGAAACGTTACTTGGAAGCTAAGTACATACGCAGCAATAATACATCCTATACCAACTACACATAACCATGTAAATGCAAACGGCTCTACTTTTTGCTTTCTTGCTTCTCTTAATAAATCAATAATTTGCAAGCGCCCGACTGTCCAAACACTAAACAATGATAGGATTAAAAATAGAATAAAGTATACACCAGCTGTAATAAGAATTGCTTTACTATTCCAAACGAGTGGAAGTGTCTTATCTATTTTCAATAATACGCTTAACGCTTGGAAAAATAATTTTGAACAAAGCATTCCAGCCCCAATACCAACTACAATTGCAATACTACCTAACATCAGTTGCTCTAATATAATCATTCGGCCGAGCTGCGATTTCGTTCCGCCAATTAATGTTAGTAGACCAAACTCTTTTTTTCTTGCTCGTAAAAACGTTGAATTTGCATATAAAATAAAGAGTGCCGAGAAGATGACCACAATATAATTCATCGATTCTAATCCTTTTGTGATCATCTTCCTCATACTAATATTACCGCTTACGACATCTGGATGATAAATAAAAGAAGCATACATGAAAAATACGACAATCGATAAACAACTACTTATAAGAAACGCTTTATAGTTACGCCAATTTCCTTTTACATTATTAAGCGCGAGCTGGCGAAAGTTCATGATACTCTCCTCCTAGCATCGCAAGTACGTCCAGAATTTCTTGGAAAAAGGCTTGTTTCGTTCTTCCTTTATGTATTTCCGAGAAAATTTCTCCATCGCGTATGAAAAGGATACGTTCACAATAACTAGCCGCTACTGGATCGTGCGTAACCATTGCAATCGTTACTTTCTTTTGCTCGTGTAAATCTTGCAGAGCGCCCATTAGCGATTTCGCTGACTTCGAATCTAAGTTTCCAGTTGGCTCATCTGCTAAAATTAACGTCGGTTCATGAATAATTGCTCTTGCTGCTGCTGCACGTTGTTGTTGTCCGCCTGATACTTCGTATACTTTTTTATTTAATATTTCTTCAATATTTAAAAACTTTGCAATCTCAAGCACTTTCGCATCGATTTCATTTACAGATTTCTTCGCCATTACAAGCGGTAAAATAATATTTTCTTTAATCGATAACGTATCAAGTAAGTTAAAATCTTGGAAAATGAACCCTAAATGTGTACGGCGAAACTCCGCTAATTTTGCAGCACGCATTTGATTAATTTCTTCACCATTTACAAGCACATGACCTGAAGTTTGCTTATCAATTGTTGCTAATAAATTTAAAAGCGTCGTTTTTCCGCTTCCTGAAGGACCCATAATCCCTACAAATTCGCCTTCTTCTATTTTAAAATTTATATCGTTTAAAGCAGTCGTCGCTACTGAACCTTTTGATTGGTACACCTTCGTTAATCCTTTTACTTCAAGAACACTCATTTCTAATCCCCCTATGTGTTTTCTTCTTACATTTACTATAAGAAAAATAAGAAAAAGAAACGAGTGATTTCCCTTACAAAACGTTTTGTTATCTTACAGTTTTGTCATTTTTCTCATTAATGTATGATACTCTTCATCTTTTGCAAATTGGAACGTGAATGTTGTTCCTTCTCCTTCAGTCGATTGAACATATATTCCATGATGTAAATTATCGCAAATTTCCTTCGTAATATATAAGCCCATCCCAGTCGCTTCTCTCGTTTTACGTCCATTTATTCCCGTAAAGAATGGATCAAATATGCGCTTTACGTCTTGCTCTGGAATACCAATTCCATTGTCCTTAATATGTAATAGCACCTTTTGATTTTTCTCTTCAATTTGAAATTGAATTTCTTTTTTCTCTGCCGCTGAAATTTTTGTATACTTGATTGCGTTTACAACAATTTGACCTATAGCAATACTCAGCCATTTTCTATCAGATGCAACCATACAAGTATCTTCTTCAAACATCACTTTCGGAAATACAGACGATTGAATGAAGGATTTTCGATTTTCATTAATAATACCTCGCACGACATCTATAACATTTACTACTTCTACTTTATAATCCTTCGCAAACTGCTCTAGCCTTGCCATATGTAACGCTAAATCTAAACCATTTAGTATACGGTTATTTTCTTCACGAATACTTTCAACTGTTGCTCTTGCCTCACGATGCTCCTTGCCAAACTTCTGCAACAATAATTCAATAACAGATACTGGTGTTTTCATTTGGTGAATCCATTGGTTCATAAATATCATTTGCTGTTGCTCTTTCGCATGCTGTTTATGAACTTCATTCATATATTGCTGTCTTAATAACGTAAAAGATTCAACGACCATTTCTTGCTCTAATGTATAAGATTCATCAATAAGTAAAGAGTCATGTAATGTATTTCCGCCAGTAACATACTTTTTGATACTCTTTAAAAACACACTCCGTTTTCGGTAATCGTAAATGAGGTATACATTAAACACAACTGTTCCTAATAAAAGTCCATATAACCACGTACTCCAATCAATGGATTTCTTTTCTAAAAGACTTTGCAACTGCAAAACAAGCCCAAATAAACAAAGGCTAACAATATAAGAAAGAATTAAAGAAAAACGGTCCATGAGGTAATTTTTAACCTTCATGCCCTTCGCCCCACTCTGTAAGAAGCGCATAACCATATCCACGTTTCGTTACAATTGCATTTTTAATGCCTAGCTCTTCTAGTTTCTTCCTTACACGTTTTACATTTACGGTTAATGTATTATCATCCACAAATGCTACTTCATCCCATAGAGCTTCTAACAGTTCTTCACGCGTTACATATTGATTCACCTGTTTCATTAAACACTCTAATAAGTAAAACTCATTTTTTGTCAGTTCAGTTTGTTGTCCCTGCCACTCAACGATATGCTGGGACGGGAATAACAACAGTCCATTTACACCTAAACAATCACTCTCAGCAGCAGAGGCATACTCTCCATAGCCACGGCGAAGCGCACTCTTCACCTTTGCCATTACGATATCTAAATGGAATGGCTTCGTAATATAATCATCGCCGCCATTTTCAATCGCCATTACTTGATCCATTTCCCCTGTTCTTGCAGAAACAAAAATAATCGGCGCATTCGATACAGTACGAATTTGACGACACCAATAAAAACCGTCAAAGTACGGTAAATTAATATCAAGTAACACAAGATGAGGATTTATTTTTACAAACTCATCTTTTATATGACGTAAATCACTTGCTCTAAATGATTGATAGCCATACCTTTCTAAATGCTCCTCTAATATTCCCGCAATTTTCTCATCGTCTTCTACAATTAATATTTTATACATGTTCTTTTTCTCCCCATAAAAGAATTCTTTTACATTTACTCCTTTTTCCATTATAAATTGAAAATTTAATTAGTGGGGATTTTTTCCTATATAAATCCGATTTTTACGATATAAAAAAAGACTGCCGTATTTCGGCAGTCTTAATCGATAAATTCAAATTCATATTCAAGAATTTTCACAATATCTCCGTCTTTTGCACCACGTGCACGAAGCGCTTCATCAATACCCATTCCGCGCATTTGACGAGCGAAACGACGTATAGATTCATCACGTGAGAAGTCTGTCATCTTGAATGTTTTCTCGATATCGTAACCAGAGATAACAAACGTGCCATCACTTTCACGTGTAATTTCAAATTTAACACCTTCAGTATCAAATTTGTACATTACACTTGTATCAGACTCATCCGCAACTTCATGTATTGGGAATTCTGGTGTTGTTTCTATTAAGTTTGCTACTTCAAACAGTAAGTCACGAACACCTTGTCTTGTTACAGCTGAGATTGGGAAGATTTTTACTTCGTCTCCCACTTTCTCTTTAAATGCTTGTAAGTTTTCTTCTGCATCTGGCATATCCATTTTGTTTGCAACAACAACTTGTGGACGCTCAGTTAAGCGAAGATTGTATTCTTTCAATTCATTATTAATCGTTACGTAATCTTCATATGGCTCACGGCCTTCTAAACCAGACATATCAATAACATGCACGATTACACGTGTACGCTCAATATGACGTAAGAATTGGTGTCCAAGTCCGACGCCAGCATGTGCGCCTTCAATTAGTCCTGGAAGGTCAGCCATAACGAAGCTGCGGTTATCACCAGTTTCAACAACACCAAGATTCGGAACGATTGTTGTGAAGTGATACTCTGCAATTTTCGGACGCGCTGATGATACAACAGATAATAATGTAGATTTACCTACACTTGGGAATCCAACAAGTCCAACGTCTGCTAGTACTTTAAGTTCTAGAATGACATCACGCTCTTGACCTGGTTCCCCGTTCTCAGCGATTTCTGGCGCTGGGTTCGTAGCTGTTGCAAAACGTGAGTTACCACGGCCACCACGGCCACCTTTTGCAATTACAGCAGTTTGTCCATGCGTTACTAAATCGGCAAGAATTTGACCAGTTTTTTCATCTTTTACTACTGTTCCTGGCGGAACCTTTACAAGTAAATCTTCAGATTTACGCCCGTGCTGACCTTTACTCATTCCGTGCTGACCGCGATCAGCTTTGAAATGACGTTGGTAGCGGAAGTCCATTAATGTACGTAAGCCTTCCTCAACTACGAAAACAACATCTGCACCTTTACCGCCGTCGCCACCTGCTGGGCCACCTTTAGGAACATACTTCTCACGACGATACGCAACCATACCGTTACCACCGTCGCCGCCTTTTACATATATCTTGACCTGATCTACAAACATTATTTCACCACACTTTTTTCAATTGGTTGTAATATAACTGAGACTTCTTCGTCTCGCACTGTATAAGAAATGGAATACCATTTATTGTTTTGGATCGCAAGCCAATTTTGTAGTTCTTCTACACTCGTTAGCTTACCACGAAAATCAAAAAAGAAACGAGCATTCTCCGCGTCACATTCAATTGTGATACAAACATAATTTTCAACATATACGTCTAAACTATGCTGAAGCATTGAGAAAAATTGATTCGTCCATGTACATACAGTCTCATCTAAGTGAGATAAGTTATGTAATTTCCCTAATACTTCGTACTCCAATAAGCACGGCTGCTGTTTCCAATTATATGTTAAAATCCACTCTGAAAATAAAGGCATTGATAGCCCCATCAGATTGGATTCTTGTCTCGCTTCTTGGACAAAACGATCGATGAGACTATGAATTTCTTCCACTTTTCCAAGTGAAAGGTTTCCTTTCACCATCTGCATACGATTGAGCCAATCATGTCTTGAATGGCGCAATGCATCTATAATTGTCCATTTTTCATTCATTTAGATACCCCTTAATATAGAAAAACTCTAACCTGCACTCAGGTTAGAGTTTTCCGTGAGTTCTTATGCTTCTTGAGCAACAGGATATACGCTCACTTGTTTGCGGTCACGGCCAAGACGCTCAAAGCGTACTACGCCGTCAACTTTCGCGTATAAAGTGTCATCGCCACCACGACCAACGTTAACACCTGGATAAATTTTTGTACCGCGTTGACGGTAAAGAATTGAACCACCTGAAACCGTTTGACCATCTGCGCGTTTAGCACCAAGACGTTTTGACTGAGAGTCACGACCGTTCTTTGTACTACCTACACCTTTCTTAGATGCGAAAAACTGAAGATCTAATCTTAACATACGTTACACCTCCTGCACTTTTTCTATTAAACGGATATACTTTCCGTAATCAAGTTCGATCGTCTTAAGCGAAACAACCAATCCTTCTAAAAGTATCTGTGCTTTTTCTGCTGCATGAACGTCTAAATCATTAGGCAATTCATACGTTAAGAATCCGCCATCACTTCCGAGTTCAATAGTTGCCTGCACATTACAAAGTTCTTCCACTGCATTTATAGAACCAAACACAACCGCTGTAGTTCCAGCACAGACAAGGTCTTGTCCATGTGGCGCATAATCGGCATGTCCAGTCATTTTAAATGATTGGATACTTCCTAATTTCGTGCGACTTATCGTAATTTTAATCATGTTAACCAGAATTAAGCGTTGATAGCTTCAACAACTAGCTTAGTGTAAGGTTGACGATGACCTTGTTTCTTACGATTGTTCTTTTTCGCTTTGTATTTGAAAACGATGATTTTCTTAGCGCGACCTTGTTTTTCAACTTTCGCAGTAACTGTTGCACCTTCTACAACTGGGCTACCAACTTTAACGTTTTCGCCACCAACGAAAAGAACTTTGTCAAAAGTAACAGTTTCACCAGCTTCAACATCTAATTTTTCAATGTAGATTGCTTGACCAGCTTCAACTTTAATTTGTTTTCCACCTGTTTCGATAATTGCGTACATACTTGCACCTCCTCTTAATTACTAAGACTCGCCAAAAACGAGGTAGACATAAATGCCTTTAGGGAACCTGTCTTGTGCGGTTGTAGCATATAGCCGTTTAGGTGCTATAAACTATAACATAAAGATGTTACCATAATTCATTGAGTATTGTCAATGAATCTTCTACTAACTATTTTTTCCGTTCTACAATTTCTTTTTTACTTCCAAAACGGATAATAGTGTACTTTTCGATAATATCATCTTTGAAATAAATTTCAAATGGAATATTTTTTTGTAATTCTTTTTGCAAAAATTGTTTTTGCAGTTCTTTAGGCGCAGCGATTAATACTGCCTCATCCTCTATGTTGCCATATGTGATTAATTCTCTCTCTAGCTCATACGCAATTGTTTCATACGACATTACATAACCCGTCGCTTTGCAAGATACACACTCTTCTAGTAATACGTCACGTAAAGAATGTTTTTTACGTTTTCGTGTCATCTCCAAAATTCCTAACTCAGTAAATCCAAGTACTCTTGTATAAGTACGATCATCTTTCATAGCAGCTATGAGACATTCTCTTACCTTTTCTTTATCTTCTCTTTTTTTCATATTAATAAAATCAATTAATATCATACCACCAATATCACGAAGTCTTAATTGGCGTGCAATTTCTTCAGCTGCCATCTCATTTGTGCGAAGTACTGTATCTTGTAAATTTTGTTTTCCAGTAAACTTGCCCGTATTCACATCAATTACAGTCATCGTCTCCATTTGCTCTACAATTAAATAAGCACCATTTGGAAGCCACACAATTTTTTGGAGTGCTTTCTCAATTTCACGCTCTATTCCAAAATGGTTAAACATCGAAGACTTTTCATTATAAAAAGATACTTTTTCTTTTCCAACTTTGTCTTCTAATTCTTTTACTATACTTCTTGTATCTACAACTACTTTTTCAATTGTTTCAATTGGGTTCTCTTGAAATACACGATCTAAAAAGGTCGCCGGTCGATGAAGTAATAACGGCGCCTTTCCTTGATCCTCTTTTCTTTTTAACTCTTCATACAACTGTTGTAACCCTTGCATTTCAGCTTGTATTTCTTCAATTTCCCCTTTTTCAGAAGCAGAGCGGAAAATGTAACCTCCCGTTCCTTCTACTTCAATTTCAAGTAACTGTTGTCTTCTTTTATTATTTTTTATTTTCCGAGAAACAGCTCGCATCTCATCAAACGGCATATAAACGACATATTTCCCGGTAAATTCTATATTCGCTGTCAATTTAGGCCCTTTCGTATCAATTGCCTCTTTCACAACCTGTACGAGTATCGCTTGCCCTTCATGTATACGATAAGAAGGTGGTACATCATCGTATGAAAGATACGCATGTTTTTCTAAACCTATATTTACAAAAGCTGCGTTCATTCCAGCAATTGTTCTTACGATACGTCCAACATAAATATGCCCAACAATCTCTTGCTCTTCATTACGTTTCCATAAAAACTCAACAATCTTTTTCTTCTCTTCAATTGCAACGCGCTTTTCCGAACCAGCGTAATTCACATATAACGTTTTCAAAATTATTTCCTCACTTTATAATCTTCTTTGCTTTTACAATAATAAAAGGTTAGTGCTATCGTCAACACTAACCGATTAATTCTTCAACTGATGAGGTTGTTCGTTTTTCAGTAAAATATGCATAGAGCAATTCATTTTCATCCAATGTGTAATGCTCTTTATATTTTCCACGGACGATAATAGAATGCTTATATCCTCTACGAAATTTTGTGAATATCTTATATAAATGATCTTCTGATTGCACTTCAATAGGTGCAATCTTTTCAATCCCTCTTTTATTTCCATAATAACGTTCTAATAAAAAACGCATAAATGCATACCGTCTTTGTTTCCACTCTTGATATAACGACACTGCCAAAAATATGAGTAGTACCCACATCATAATATTGTTACTATTCCAGAGCAACTGCCATCCTAATATTACACCAAAAAAAACACATGACAATTTCATCATCTTTTCATGTGCTTGTAAATAAGGAAAACGATATGATAGTATATTAAACAATACTTTCCCGCCATCTAACGGCCAAATAGGGAGTAAATTAAACGCTAAAATAATTATATTATTCCACATAAAGAAATAATATAAATCTGCATTCAACCAACCGGCTTCAAACAACATATAACCTACCAGCATCATCCAAACATGTTGAATCGGCCCTGCAATTACGACAACAAGTTCCTCTTTCAATGACTTATTACCATGTTCCTCAAGCTCGGCCACGCCACCAAACGGCAAAAGCTGAATTCTTTTTATACGCCAATTATAGTGTGCTGCTGCAATAGCATGCCCAAGTTCATGAATAAGAACGATACAAAATAACAGTAGTAACTCTTTAAAACGTGCAGTAAAAATACCAATGACAATAATAACCCAAAATAATGGATGCACGGAAATTTTCGTCAAAACGTCTCTATATTTAATCAAATGATATCACCTGGATCGGATCAATAAATTTTTCATTCTTTTTTATCGCGAAATAAAACTTTCCATTTTTATCATTTGTATCATTACTCACCGTTCCAATTTTTTGTTTCTTTGAAACGTAATCATATAATTTCACTGACATATCGTTTAAGTTTGCATACCATGACTCCGTACCATCTGCATGTTGAATTTGAACTGTATTTCCAAGTTCCTCTTTCTTACCCGCAAAAACAACTAATCCTTCATTCACTGACTCAACCGTTGCATTTGTAGCTGTTTGGACAAATACACCTTGGCCATTTTTTTGAAACCCTTGCATTACCTTTCCAGAAGCGGGAATTGCATAATCTTTTTGCTGAATACTTCCTTCTTTTTTCTCGTTTGGCGAATAGAATACGAGCGGTTTTCCAAATTGCTTTTCGTACCATTTCGCTACAGTAGCAAACTGAAATTCCTCTTTCATCACTTTTTCTGTAACAGCTTTAGCTCCATTGAATGAAGAAGGAGCATTCTTATATAAAATAGCAACCGAAAGAACTAATATTGCCGATAATAAAACTTTGAAGAAAAAGACTTCCTTTCGAAATAAAGGATGCATTTCCTTTTCTCCATCTTCAATAAATACTGTTTCGCTATCAAAATTCCCTCCGGTAAAATACTGCTCTTCCTCCATCCTTTCTTGCTCGGCCTTCCTTTTTGCAATCCGCTTTTTAATTTCTTCTACGCGTCTATTCTTCATACTGTCTCCTTTCTTTCGTTAAGCTAATTTCATTAGAAACAGTTGTATACAGTTTGTACATATGTATGAGCTAAGAAAGAAAGATATTCGTATGAAGAAAAAAGAAAGCACCTCGCATATGTGCGAAGTGCTCTTAACGGATTCCAAAGAAGTTTTTCACCTTTGCAAATACCGATACCTTTTCTTGTTCAAATGCTTGTAATGGTACATTCTCACCTAACAAGCGTCTTGCAATATTACGATAAGCCAACGCTGCTTTTCCGCTTGGTTGCAACGCCACAGGTTCACCTGTATTTGTAGCTCGAATAACTTCATCGTCATCTTCGACAACACCAAGAAGCTCAATTGACAATGTACGTACAATTTCATCAACATCTAACATATCCTGTTCATGAAGCATATGACTACGTACACGGTTAATAACAAGTTTCGGTGGTTCAATATCCTCTTTTTCTAAAAGCCCAATAATACGATCCGCATCGCGCATTGAGGATACTTCTGGAGTCGTAACAACGATTGCTTTATCCGCACCAGCTACCGCATTTTTAAATCCCTGCTCAATCCCCGCAGGACAATCGATTAATATGTAATCATAATCTTGACGTAATACTTGTATTAATTCATCCATTTGTTCAGGTGTTACCGCTGATTTATCACTCGTTTGTGCTGCAGGTAATAAATAAAGATCATCAAAACGTTTATCTTTAATAAGAGCCTGAGGTAAACGGCAACGCCCTTCAACGACATCAACAAGATCAAATACAATACGATTTTCCAGCCCCATTACTACGTCTAAATTTCGAAGACCGATATCTGTGTCAATTAAGCACACTTTCTTTCCAGATAACGCTAGGGCCGTACCAATGTTCGCAGATGTAGTAGTTTTACCTACTCCGCCTTTTCCAGATGTAATTACTATTGCCTCTCCCACAGCTATACAATTCCCCTTTCTAACTTTGTTAAATTAGGTCTAAGATGAGTGAGAAGTTGCAGGCGATCGACAACAATGTGATTGTTCTCATTAATATACGCACATTCTGCCGCCTCCGCTCCGTCTTCTTTCTCTTCCGGAGCCCGCATTGCCACATCACTAATTCGAAGTTGCATCGGGTTCATAACAGATGCAGCGATTACAGCATCTGAATCCCCATAATACCCAGCATGTGCAATTCCTCTTAATGATCCTACGACAAAAATATTCCCCCCAGCGATAACCGTTCCGCCTGGATTAACATCTCCAATTAACAACAAATTTCCTTTTACATGTAAAACTTGTCCAGAGCGAACAATTTTGGAAATAGGGACAATTTCTGTTTCTTCTTTCCAAGCTATTGCTTCTGCTTTAGTGATAACATCACTTTCAATTGAATCCACAACAAGATTCTTTTTATTACGAATTAACGTACGAATCTCTTCTTGTTGGACTTCTGTTAAATAACGATTTCCTACTTTCACATGCACTTCAATTAAAGAGCGCCCATCACCATCGTAGTAATGTGTAGAAAGTTTTTCGTCTAATTCCATCAATAATTCTGAGAATGAACAACAATCATCTAAATGAAGCGTTATCCCATCTTTTGTCCCTTTTATCGTTACATTTTGTTGCTTTTTTTCTTCCACTAAAGTTCACCCCACCGATTCAATTCGACATAAAATTAGAAAATCCTTTTTTCTTTTTCTTCCATCGCTTTTGAAAGACGCACTATATATCGTCTCAGTGGGAAACAAACTATCAATAAGAAAATAGCATTTAACAATAAAGTAGAAAGGAGACGATCTGTGAAAAAGACATGCGCTGGCATATGAGTACGTCCTAACAAAGTTAAGAATCCATACACATAATACTCTAGTGCTACAATGCTAGCTAATATGATAGAAACAACAATAAATAAATTCAATTGTAATACTTTCATCACACTATAAACTAAATAAGCTAAAATCGGATAAGCAAAAATATATATCCCGACAAGTTCTGTGTATACGGTATCAAATAAGAAGCCAAATAATAGTCCGTAATAAATCCCTTGGACCGGACTATAATACACTGTAATAAAACATAAGACGATTATAAAGAAATGCGGTGCTGCTATACTGTCTTTCCAAAACACATCCGTTGGAACAACAGTAGCAAACATATTTTCAAATAGAAACACAAAAAGGAGCAAAAGAGGAAGAGCTGCTCTTTTTAATATCTTCATCATCTCTTCTTCTCCTCCTATTCTAATGGCGCTGAAGGTGTTGCACGTTTAGCAACCGTAATATGCTCTACGTCATTTAAATCAGCGGCAGGTTTTACATAAGCTGTTTTTGTTAAGCCATATGCATCCGGCTGAACATCAACGATTTTTCCAATTACAAGACCTTTCGGGAAAATATCACCAAGTCCAGATGTTACAACTAGTTGATCTTTTGCTACCGGTGCATCAGAGCCAATCTTTGTGAAAAGAAGTAATTGTTTTTCTTTGTCATAACCTTCAATCAAACCAAAGATTTTCTCTTGCCCTTGTACAATAGCAGAAACGCGATTTGTTCGGCTCATAGAACTTAGTAATTCTACTGATGATGTAAACTGAGATACACTTTTCACTCTTCCAACTAACCCTTGTGAAGTTACTACAGCCATATCTTTTTTAATTCCTTGCTGTGCCCCTTTATCAATTCCAATTAAATCGTACCATTTATCTGGATTACGAGAAACAACAGTAGCTGGAATTTCAGTATACCCGCTATTTAACTCTTTTTTACCAGTTAGCTCTTGTAGCTTCTTGTTATCATCTTCTAGTTGTTTTACTTTCCCTGATAGACCTGCATAATTATCTAATTTTGCTTTTAATTCTTTATTCTCTTCATACGTGCGCTTTACATCCTCTACATTTTCGAAGAATCCAGCTACGTATTTCGCTGGCTTTTGGAATACACGTTCTACAACACCGACAGTGTCTTTAACAAACTGCTCTGGCCATGTTAAACTGTTCCGTTCTTTCAATGAGATTCCAATCAATGCCACGAGAAGAATAATACTAACCAACAAAACAATTAATCTTTTGTTTAAGAAAAACTGTGGCACGTTCACACCCTCTTAATTTCACTGATTTTTATTTTGCAATATTATCGAGCAGCAGTTTTGAAAAGATCGATATTGTCTAATGCTTTACCTGTTCCAATTGCTACGCAATCTAATGGATCTTCTGCAACAAGAACTGGCATTTTCGTTTCTTCACTAATTACTTTATCTAAATTACGTAGTAATGCCCCGCCGCCTGTTAATACGATACCGCGGTCCATAATATCAGCCGCTAATTCAGGTGGCGTTTTTTCTAACGTATTTTTAACTGATTCTACAATCGCATCTACTGTATCTTTTAATGCATCTGCAATTTCTTCTGGCTGAATTAGTACTGTTTTTGGTAAACCACTTACTAAATCACGACCGCGAATTTCCATAGGCTCGATACCTTCTGGCTCGCCTGCAGAACCAATTTCTAATTTTAATGCTTCAGCTGTTCTTTCACCAATCATTAAGTTATAGCTTTTCTTAATGTACTGAATGATTGAATCGTCCATATCATCACCAGCAACACGAACTGACTGGCTTGTTACAATACCACCTAAAGAAATAATTGCAACTTCTGTTGTACCACCGCCGATATCAACAACCATACTACCAGTTGGTTCCCAAACAGGTAAGTTTGCACCAATTGCTGCTGCAAATGGCTCTTCGATAGGATAAGCATCACGAGCACCCGCTTGACGAGTCGCATCGATTACTGCACGTCTTTCTACAGCTGTAATACCAGATGGTACACATACCATTACATACGGCTTACGTGAGAAGAAACCGTTTGATTTTTGAGCTTGTTGAATGTAATATTTCATCATTGTTGCAGTTGTTTCATAATCAGCAATTACACCGTCTTTCATCGGGCGAAGTGCCACAACGTTCCCTGGTGTACGACCAATCATTTGTTTTGCATCGCTACCTACAGCAACGATTTGTTTCGTATCAGTTTGTAACGCAACTACTGAAGGTTCACGTAAAACTACACCTTTTCCTTTTACATATACAAGCGTGTTCGCAGTTCCTAAGTCTATTCCAAGATCGCGAGTAAATCCACCAAATCCAAACATATTATTTATCTTCCTTTCTTGTTTTCACGGACTCATTTTTTCTTACTTTATATTATAAAAACAGTACGTTTTTTATATCTTTATCCTTTTTGTAGATAAATTTCTACAAAAAACTCATAAATCACATTATAAAACAAAATAAGTAAAAAGCATAGTCTTAAATATGACCTTTTTCCTTTAAACTCACGAATTTATGGTCACCTATTATAATATGATCAAGCACTTCAATTCCGATAATCTGGCCGCATTCTACTAAGCGTTTGGTTACTTCAATATCTTCACGGCTCGGCGTGGGATCTCCTGAGGGATGGTTATGAAGACATATGATAGAGGCTGCTGCACGACGGAAGGCTTCTTTAAAAACTTCCCTTGGGTGTACAATTGACGTGTTTAAACTTCCAATAAAGATCGTTTGCCTATGTATAACTTGATTTTTTGTATTTAAATATAAACATATAAAGTTCACGTATATACAAAAAATCAACAAAACAAAAGAGCACAGCGTGTATAAGCAGTGCTACCAACACTCTTATACCGTCCACCTGATTGAGCCAGGTAAACACTTGCCATACTCTCATGAGTCATTGTACATCATGCAGAGTCTCTTAAGCAACGTTTACTTAATTGGTGACGTTGCTTTTTTGTTTCCAAAAAGGAGACAAACCGTTATGAAAAAATTGACTGCCTATAATGCAGATGTTCAAAAATATATGCAACAAAATCGTTTAAGCACACAAAAGAAAAATAAGATTATTGATGCTATGAGAAAACGTGTCGATAATACAAATCAAAGCTTTGAAAGTTTATTTCCTTCTCGATCTAAACGAAAAGATGTGATGGACCATATTATTTACATGCTCTCAGGCAACGGCATATGCAAGATTTCTGCTGAGACATTAGCAAGTAAGGCTGACTGTTCTGTAAGAACTGTGAACGCAGCAGTTCGTGCATTAAAACAAACCGGTGAAATCGTAGTTGCTGGATTAGCTGATGGGAAGAATAAATATGTATTTGTATTAAAAATGCACTCTAATTTCACAACAATCATGAACGAAGTATTTTTCATAAATACAGAACAAATTGCAGAACGAAATGCAGCACAGGTTGCAGAACAGAAAAAGGATGAAACCGTTGAAGCTGTAAGGATAGAGACCGAAAAAATGAGTTCTAACTATACTAACTCTATTAACTCTTTTAATTCCTTAAAACAAGAAAAAAATAATGATAAAGTATCCTTAATGGAATCCATTGAAATTGAGCTAGAAGACGCACAAAACGATGTCCAAAAAGAATTCAAAAGAATCCATACGTATTTTGTGAATGAGTACCAGGAAATGATGTACCACACAATCAAAGCTGGAACATATCATCCTACTTTAAAAGCGAACGCATCAATTATTGGCCTACGTGTGGGTAGCAATTGTGATAAAAGCTTATTCCACCTTGCATTCAATGCGCTAGGTAAAATGGATAGATTCTTAAAAAACAATGGCATTCTTACAGATAGTGTTCAAGCATTATTTACGAAGGTTTACAGCGATAATATCAAGTTATCTAGGATGCCTAAACAGTATCATATAGACTCTTCTAATGTACATAACAATGAAAAGTCATTCATCTTTTACAATTGGTTAGAAGATACTGGAGCAAAAAAGGTATCCACAAAGACAATAGACAGCTCCTTTGTACCAAGTGTGTATTATAAAATATCTAGAGAGGAATGTGATGAAATGGGATTGTATTAAATAGTTATGTATGCGTAAAGAGGACGTTATTTCATCTTTCCAACACGATTTAGATTTTATCGATTACCTTGTTCTACATTTATGCATATAGCATTACAAATTGCTTTTTACCAGGTGTGATTCATAGGCCTTTCATTTATACATAAGAATGCAGTTATCTTATAAATGCGTTACTACTATCCGCCGTTTTTCTGAATTGTATATGCTTTTTTCATAGGTAGTTGTACATTTTTTTATAATTTGGTTAAATAAACCAAAAACACAGCATATATTGTCTTTGTGTTCCAATTTCTATTAATTTGAAGGAGTGAAACAATGGCAACATTAAATGAGTTATATCCAGTTCCTTATAATACTCTCTATACTCTCTCTTCTACAGCTTATAATAATTATACAATTATTCCAAATGAAGCAATAAAATTTGATGATCTTTTTAAA
>NZ_JBNPJZ010000032.1:0-26956 GCF_050312695.1 Bacillus sp. AF62
TCGCTATCTATTGCATGTTCAGCTAGTTTTTCTGATTCATAACATTGCATATTTATTTTAGTTTTGCAACACCCTCAGTGTAGTTTGATGTGTGATTGATTGGCAGTTTGCAAGTGGCGATAAGTTGATATTGTGATAGGAGTCTATTACTGTTCTTTTAATTTTTCTTGTTGTGCGATGAGTAAATTGCGTAATATGTGTCCGCGGTAACTTTCTAGTTTTCTTCCTTCATGATAGCGCACACCTAATTTTTTTAGTTCAGCTACGTACCAGCCCTTTGTTCCGTAATACATGGGATCACTTCCTTTTTGCTTTTGAACAGTATATGTTGGGGGACGAAGTAACTTTACATTGAAAATAATAATGGTAAAAGGAATCCTACATGTGTGTACGAGAGGAATTGCAAAGTTATCGAGGTGTTTTATAACGTAACATCCAAGCCGTGTATAAAAAAGTAGACAGTTGTATATGAATTTGTTGAAAAAAGAATACACATTACTGAGGGGATTTGAAAAAAGTAATGCTATACGATTTGGCATGATACTTGCGTTGGAAATAGTATCAACGTATAGGGGAGAGATAGAAATGAAGGTTAGTAAAATATATACAACGATTGATGCGCACGTAGCTGGGGAGCCGCTTCGAATTATTACGGGCGGCGTGCCAGAAATAAAAGGGGAAACGCAGCTGGAAAGACGCGCATACTGTATGGAACATTTGGATTACCTTCGTGAAATTCTGATGTATGAACCGAGAGGGCATCACGGAATGTACGGTTGTATCATTACACCGCCAGCAAGTGCCCACGCTGATTTTGGTGTTTTATTTATGCACAATGAAGGATGGAGTACGATGTGTGGTCATGGCATTATTGCAGTCATTACAGTTGGAATTGAAACAGGCATGTTTGAAGTAAAGGGTGAAAAACAAAAGTTCATTATTGATAGCCCAGCCGGAGAAGTTATTGCGTATGCAAAATATAACGGGAGTGAAGTAGAATCTGTATCATTTGAAAATGTTCCTTCATTTGTATACAAAAAAGACGTTCCTATTAAAATAGATAACTATGAATTTCAAGTAGATATCGCGTTTGGAGGAGCATTTTACGCTGTTGTAGACTGTAAAGAATTTGGTTTGAAAGTTGATTTTAAAGACTTGCCCGCTATTCAAACGTGGGGCGGTAAAATTAAACATTATATAGAGAGCAAAATGGAAGTGAAACATCCACTTGAAGAAGGATTGAAAGGAATATACGGCGTTATCTTTTCAGATGAACCGAAAGACAAAGGTGCTACGCTACGAAATGTAACGATTTTTGCTGATGGGCAAGTAGACCGTTCTCCTTGCGGTACAGGAACTTCAGCGAGAATCGCAACTCTTTTTGAAAAAGATGCCTTACAAAAGGGAGAAATCTTCGTCCACGAATGCATTACTGATGGGAAATTCGAGGGAGAAGTATTGTCGGTAACAGCGGTAGGTACATATGAAGCTGTCGTTCCGAAAGTAACGGGGCATGCATTTATTACAGGGTTTCATCAGTTCGTTGTAGATCCGAGAGATGATTTGAACCGAGGGTTTTTGTTAGGATAAAGTGAAACTTTAATCAGTGGAGGGGTTCCCCACTGATTATTAGTTGAACCAATCGGGTTTTTACGGGCAGTTGATCTCCCGTGTAACTTCTTTGTCCAACCGAATTTTTAGATGGGAGTCTTACTGCCCGTTAATACGGGATAGAAGAAGGGGGTGGAAAGATATGCTAGTTATAAGCGCGAACGAACAAAGAAACTTAGTAAATATGAATGAAGTTATTGAATACGCGGCGCTTGCTTTAAAAGAATTTTCCGCAGAAAGAACGATTACACCAATAAGAGGCTCATTACCATTTGCGAACGAGCAAAATACGGCATTAATTATGCCTTCAGTAGCGGAAGGACTTGAGGCACTTGGAGTAAAAATAGTAACGGTAGTCCCGCAAAATAAACAGATAGGAAAGAAAACGATCAATGGGATTGTGATGCTATCAGACTTTCAAACGGGAGAACCGCTCGCACTTCTAGAAGGATCGTACTTAACGATGATCCGAACGGGCGCCTTATCAGGAGTAGCGACAAAATATTTAGCTCGTCATAACGCAAAAACTTTATGCATTATCGGCACGGGCGAACAAGCGAAAGGAATTGCCGAAGCAATATTTGCAGTTAGAGATATCGAAAAAGTCATCTTATACAATCGAACAGAAGAAAAAGCGTATGCATTTGCGCAACATATACAAGAGAAATTTGGTAAACCTGCTTACGTTTACAGGGATCCAAATGAAGCAATACGTGAAGCAGACATTATCGTCACAACTACGAACGCAACCACACCAGTCTTCTCAGAAACACTACAAAAAGGCGTCCACGTAAACGCCGTCGGTTCATTCAGACCGAGTATGCAAGAACTACCCTCACATGCCATAGCTAAAGCAAACAAAGTAGTAGTCGAATCAAAAGAAGCAGCACTAGACGAAACAGGAGACCTTCAAGTTCCGATAAAAGAAGGTCTATTCAAAGCAAACGCCATTCACGCTGAACTTGGTCAAATTATAAGCGGAGAAAAAGCTGGACGCGAAAATGATGAAGAGATTACTATTTTCAAATCAGTTGGTTTGGCGGTAGTAGATATTATCGTTGCGAAGTATTTGTATGAGAAAGCGGTGGAGCAAGGGATGGGGAATAAGATTGAGTTTTGAGACTGCCTTTTGGTGGTCTTTTTTGTTGATGTGGAATGATTCAACTAAGGAATAGTGTTTCAAATTAGCGATTAAAAAAATTAATGAAGGGCTAATTAACTGAATGTTCGATGTTATATATGCTTCGTTTTAATGTAATAATCTTCCTGGGAAAACTCCAAGTCTATGAGAAAAAGTTAATGCTAATATATTTTCCTAATTTAAGAATAATCTTCATTATAGTGAAATGTTCTTGTTAAATGAAGGTTGCTTTCTCGTATCTGTTAGGTAATGAGGCAAAATCTTCTTCTCATAAACTAAAGGAAAAACATTGAGAGGGGGAGGAATATGAAGGGGGTAATTAGAAGCATTAATATTAAGGGAATCGTACCAATTTATGTAGAAAGTGTTTCTGAAACAGTAAAGAGTAGGATGATAAATTGTATAAAAAATGGAGAAGGGGTGTCTATTCTTCCTAAAGTAGAGCAATTTCCCGATGGAAATAAGTATTATTTAATATCAGGATATATAGCGTATGAGGCTTATAAGAGTGCGGGGAAAAGTTATATTGATTGTCTTGTTAGCACACTTTCTAATGAAACTGAGCAAACAGTTTTATTATTACAAAGCATGTTTCAAGTAGCCGGAGTGAATTGGATGGATAAATCTATTTTGATTTTTCAATTATTAGAAAAGGGATTAGATATAGATAAGATTGCAAGACGAGTAGGGATGAAAAAACAAGATTTAGAGAGATATTTGATTCATTCAGAAATTCCACCTGAAATAGCAAATAAAGCTTATGATTTACAATGTATACCACTTGTGGATAAAGTAAGGCGTTTAGGTGTTACGTATAGCTTAAAGTATCGTCTTTATGAAAAAGCGGTGTTAAATAAAAGGGGCTCAGAAAGGTTAACTCATGATAAGTTAGAGAAAATAAAATGGTTGTTAAATGCCACTAGATTTGATGAACTTTACGATATAGAGCTACAGTGGGAGCATATGCTAGAAATGATGAACTATAAGGAGTTATTAATAAATCAGTTTCAGTCGAAAATTGAAAGGCAATTATCCCAGTGGGGTAATACTTCGGATGATGATTTTCCAAGGGTACCAAATTAGATAAAGGCATATTTTTAAAGGGGGCAGACTCCTCCCCCTTTGAATTATTCTATATGTAATTATAGGTGCAGTTCAAATTTTTCTCCGCTTTATTTACCATTCACGCCATTCTTCTGTTATATCTTCCTCGGATTCTAAGCCAGCTATTCGTGCTGCTGTATCGATAAATTCATAGAGATCTTCTCTTTCCATTGTTTCGATAAAATGGTCATGTTCGATATTTAATTCATTTAATTTAATAACTACCTCTTTAACAACTTGCATTACTTCGACTTCGGTTGGATTCTCTCCTAATCGCTGTAAATTGTTAATGTAAGTGTCAAGAACTGTATTTGTTGCACTTATATTTTCTTCAGTAAAAAATTCCCCATCTTCATCATACTCAACCCATGAGGTTGTTGGTTTATTTTTTTTAATTCATCAAATGTCATGATAACCTCCTAAATGTGTTTTTTGTCTTTAATTTCATTCTACATTTTAGATCATATAAAACAATCATTTTAGAGGGATTTTCTGTAAGTTGATAGTTTTTTAACCCATTTTATGAGGCTACTTATTCGTGGTCTATTTATTTTCTCCTCCGCATAAATATAGTTAATCGCAAGAATGCATTAATAGATTACAAACTTTCTACCTTTGCGAAAAAGTTTGACAATACATACCGGTAGTGGTAATTTAAAACCTATAAGAAAACTCGGTATTAATTCCGAGTTTTCTTATAGGTGTAAATAGTCGAGAGGGGTCGAAATATGAAGAAGAAGTTGTTTGTATTACCATTTGTCCTACTATTATTTATTGCATTAGCTGCTTGTTCAGGGGAAAAAGATTCGAAGCAAGCAGGAACTAGTAAATCAGGGACTCCGAAAGACGGAGGGGCGTTAACGATTGGTGTTAGCGATAATCCAGATACGATGAATCCGCTTTATGCGAATGATCGTGTGTCATTAACTGTGCAGCAAGCTTTATATGCGCCGCTATATCATATGGAAGACGGTAAGAAAAAGTTTGTTCTTGCTGAGAGCTTTACGCCTTCAGAAGATCAATTAACTTGGACACTGAAGTTAAAGGATAATTTGAAATGGCATGACGGTAAGAAGATTACATCAGATGATATTGCATTTACATTCCAATCTATTTTAGATGAGAAGCAAAATAGCTCAAGCCGTGAAAACTTTATTTTTAAAGGAAAGCCGCTTGAGGTGAAAAAGGTAGATGAGTTAACAACTCAATTCGTTTTACCGCAAGTAAGCGCATCTTTCGAAGGTGTGATGAATGATTTCTTCCCAATTCCGAAACATGTATTTGAAGGGGAAGCAGATTTAGCGAAGAGTAAGAAAAACTTACAGCCTGTAGGATCAGGGCCGTTTAAGTTTAAAGAGTATAAATCAGATGAGTATGTTGCATTAGATCGATTTGATGATTATGTAGGTGGGAAAGCTAAGTTAGACTCTATCGTATACCGCGTTGTAAAAGACCGTAATACAGCAAATGTTTCACTGCAAAATGGTCAAATCAACATGAAGATGATTGAGCCGCAAGACTTTAAGAAATTAGATAGCACTGGGAACTTCTCAATGGTGACATTCCCTGAAGGTAGATTATTCTACTTATCTTATAACATGAATACTGATCTTATGAAGAAAAAAGAAGTGCGCCAAGCAATTGCGCATGCGTTAGATAAGAAAGAAATGATTAACTCAGCATTCGTTTCAGGTGAATTTGCAGAACCAGCAAATTCAATCTTAACGCCAGACGCTATGTATTATGCGAAAGATATTAAAGACTATAAGTATGATAAAAAAGAAGCGAAAGATTTATTAGCAAAAGCTGGCGTGAAAGATAAGGAAAAAGTACGTGTGATGTATGTAACGAATAATAAAATTATGGAAAGCTTAGCGTTATATACACAACAAAAATTAAAAGAAGTTGGCTTAGAAGTTGAACTAAATGCATTAGATGCTAGTGCGGCAAGTGAAAAAGGCTTAGATAAAGAGAATAAAGAATATGACATTACATTTGGTGGTTACATAATGGGACCTGAGCCAGATTCATATAAGAGCTTATTCTTAAGCAATGCTGAATACAATTATGCACGATATAAAAACGCTGATTTCGATAAGTTATGGGAAGAGGCTGCAGTTGAGACAGATAAAACAAAACGCGCAGAGCTATACCATAAAATTCAAGAGACAGCTAGAGAAGACGTACCTTATCTACCAATCGCGTATCCGAAAGCAGTTATTGCAGTAGATAAAAAGTTTGATGGATTAAAAGAAGCGAAAGCAATTCCTGTCACAATGTTTGAAGATCTATCTAAGATTTATGAAGTGAAATAAGAAACAATAAAGAAGCTGGTGGAAATCAGCTTCTTTAGCTTGAGGGGGGAAGTTTGTGTATAAAGTAATTGCGAAGAGGCTTTTAAATGCAATTCCGCTTTTATTTGTTATTTCTATTATTTCTTTTCTATTAATAAAGCTAGCGCCGGGGGATCCGGTTCGAAACTTTGTAACGCCAAACATGAGTCCAATTGATGTGGAGCGTATTCGCAAAAGTTTAGGACTAGATCAACCAATTTACGTGCAGTATTTTTTATGGTTAAAAAACATTTTAACAGGAAACTTTGGTTACTCACTTCAAAATCATCGTCCTGTTTTGGAACTTATCACAGAAAGATTACCTGCAACAATTGGGTTAATGGGATCATCTTTACTCGTCTCATTCGTAATCGCAATACCGCTTGGACTATTTACAGGTGTGAAAAAGAATTCATTCTTTGACCGCATTGTAAACTTTATTTCATACGTTGGTATTTCTATGCCGGTTTTCTGGTTTGCACTACTATTAGTCTACTTATTCTCTTTAAAATTGAACCTACTTCCGAGTATGGGTATGCGCACCGTTGGTAAAGATTCTGTCTGGGATATTGTGCAACACGGCATTTTACCTTGTATGGTGCTAGCGTTCCAAAACGTATCTGTTTATATGAGATATATTCGTTCAAGTACGATTCAGCAATTAGAAGAAGAATATGTACAAATTCAATATGCGTACGGCGCTTCAAAGAAAACAGTGTTATTTAATCACGTACTTCGAAATGTACTAATACCGATCATTACAATTTTCGGATTATCGATTCCAAGTTTAGTAGGCGGAGCGTTTATTACAGAAACAGTATTTTCATGGCCGGGTCTTGGTTCACTGGGGGTAAATGCTATTTTTAGATTTGATTATCCGATTATCATGGCAATTACATTACTATCATCATTCATGTTAATTCTCGGTAACTTAATTGCTGATATTTTATATGGCGTAGTAGATCCGCGCATTCGAATGAGGGGGTGATTTGGAATGAATAATAGGAGATTTCAAACGATAAAACATAGCTTTACGAAAAATAAGTTTGTTGCAATGGGAGTTATTATACTTGCGGTTTTAACGGTCGCATCAATTTTCGCATTCGTATCGCCGTACGATCCTAGCAAAATGTCGATTCCAGATCGCTTACAAGAACCAAGTATGAGTCATCCTTTCGGAACGGATGATTACGGAAGGGATTACTTAACGAGAGCGTTATATGGCGGACGAGTTTCACTTGCGGTCGGTTTCCTTGCGATGGTTGTTTCTATTACAATCGGTACTGCAGTTGGAACAATTAGCGGATATTTTGGCGGAAAGTTAGACAACTTTTTAATGCGAGTTGTTGAAGTACTGATGTCAATTCCATCATTCTTTTTAATGCTACTATTAAATGCGTATTTAAAACCAGGAATTACGACGTTAGTTCTTATTATCGGATTACTAACATGGATGGACACCGCGCGCATTGTAAGGGCAGAAACGTTATCTGTAAAAGAGCGTGAGTACGTTTTATACGCAAAAGTATCAGGACAAAAATCACTTATGATTATTGTAAGACATATCATTCCTAACATTTTATCAACCATTATTATCGCCGCGACATTAACGATTGCGACATCGATTTTAATGGAATCATCACTTAGTTTCTTAGGTTTAGGTATTAGAGAACCAGATTCTTCTTGGGGCAGCATGCTAAACAATGCGCAAGGATATATTGGTGAAGCTTGGTATTTAACGCTCTTCCCAGGATTCCTTATCCTTTTAACGGTACTTAGTTTTAACGTAATTGGTGAAGCATTGAAGAAAGCTTTCGCACCAAAAGGAGCCGGACATGAAAACTAAAGTGTTAAGTGAAAGGAGTGAGAAGCGTGTCTGAAAAACTACTAGAAGTGAAAAATTTAAAGACTTCTTTTTTCATAGAAAGTGGCGAAGTTGAAGCGGTTCGCGGCGTTACATTTCGCTTAAATAAAGGAGAAGTAGTCGGTATCGTTGGGGAATCTGGAAGCGGGAAGAGTGTAATGGCGAAGTCTGTTATGTCTCTCGTTATGTCACCAGGAAAAGTGAAAGAAGGGGAAATCCTTTTTCATAATGAAAACATACTTTCTAAATCTGAAAAAGAATTACGTTCTATTAGAGGAAATCAAATTTCACTTATCTCTCAAGACCCAATGTCAGCGCTGAATCCGGTCGTGAAAATTGGGAAACAAATGATGGAAGTAATTATACGTCATCAAAAAGTGAAAAAGAAAGAAGCAGAGCAAATCGCGATTAACTTGTTAAAACAAGTCGGCCTTTCGTCACCAGAAGAAAGGGTAAAACAATATCCGCATGAACTAAGCGGTGGTATGAAGCAGCGGGTTATGATCGCAATGGCGATGTCTTGTAACCCAGACCTTCTTATTGCTGACGAACCGACGACTGCACTTGATGTAACGATACAAGCACAAATACTAGATTTAATGAAAAACTTAAAGAACGAAACGAATATGGCGTTACTTCTTATTACGCATGACTTAGGAATTGTCGCGCAAAACTGTACGCGCGTCATCGTTATGTACGGCGGGCTTATTATGGAAGAAGGATCTGTACTTGATATTTTCCAATCGCCGAATCATCCATATACGAAAGGGCTATTAAACTCTCTGCCAAAAATAGCGAACGGCGTAAAAGAAAGACTCGCTCCTATTCAAGGTGTAACACCAAACTTATTAAACCCGCCACAAGGTTGCCCATTCGCAGAGCGTTGCCCGTATGCGATGGATATTTGTGAAAAAGAACGTCCACCATATTTTGAAATCGGAAACGAAAGACGTTCTATGTGTTGGTTAAATGATAGGGCGGTAGGTGATTTCCATGCATGAAGAAAACTTAATTGAAGTTCGGAACTTAAAAAAGTATTTTCCTATTAAAAAAGGACTATTCGGCAGAAAAACAGAGCAATTAAAAGCAGTCGATGACTTAAGCTTCACTATTAAAAAGGGTGAAACATTCGGGTTAGTAGGAGAATCTGGCTGCGGAAAATCAACGACAGGAAGAAGTATCATTCGCTTACACGATGTCACTTCAGGTAACGTTTTGTTTGACGGAAAAGATATCGCAAGTTTAAAGGAAAGTGAACTAAAAGAATATCGAAAAAGAATGCAAATCATTTTCCAAGATCCATACGCATCATTAAACCCGGCAATGAATGTATTCCAAATTATTAGCGAACCGATGAACATTCACGGTTCCTACGAAAAAGAAGAACAAAAAGAAATCATTTTAGACCTTCTGAAAAAGGTAGGATTAAAAGAAGAACACTTATATCGCTACCCGCACGAATTTAGCGGAGGCCAGCGCCAGCGCATTAGCATCGCGCGCGCACTATCTGTAAAACCAGACTTTATATTATGTGACGAACCAATCTCAGCACTCGATGTCTCAGTCCAAGCACAAGTCGTAAACATGCTGCAAGACATCCAAGAAGAAACAGGCGTCACATACTTATTCATCGCGCATGACCTATCGATGGTAAGGCACATATCAGACCGAATCGGAGTCATGTACTTAGGAAACATAGTAGAAATTGCCGATAGTGAAGACCTATACACAAAACCGGCACATCCATACACACAAGCACTACTCTCATCTATGCCAGAACCAGACCCAACAAACACAGGCAAAGAACGGATCATCCTAGAGGGAGAAGTACCAAGCCCACTAAACTCACCATCAGGCTGCAAATTCAGAACGCGCTGCAAATTCGCCACTGAAAAATGCGCGCAGGAAGTACCGAAGATGGTGGAGATTGCGAAGGGGCATCAGGTGGCTTGTCATTTGTTTTAGAGGGAGAGCACTAGGGGGACCTGGTGCTTTTTGTTTTACATGGGCATTAAGCTAACAAAGGGAATTATTAGATACGAAATGCTTCTTGTTCAAAAATAAAAATTTTTGATTAGCAGTGCTCCAAAATTAGGTGGAGAAAACACTATGGAATTATGCGGTAATCAAAGGGGACAGGTTCTACAAAATTAAATGTTTTAGAATTTAAGTCATTTTTTATAGTAAATAAACTCAATATGTAGTACGTATTATTTTGTAAGATGAAACAAACATTAGTTATACATGCATAATTTATAATAACCCTCATATTGGTAAGGTTAAATTTAGACTTAAGTATGACAAATAAGCAAAGCGCGCAGAGCTAAGATTATATATATTTATCGAAGTCAGAAATGGATACATTAGGGTGTTTTTATACTAATATTTAGGCCCCATCATCATGAATTGATTCGCGAAGCTATCCATTGCTCTTCTATATCTATCTAAATCATCTCCTATCTTTCTAAATTCATCAATTCTATAGACAAGTTCTTTCTCTACTTCACTTAACCTTCTTTCAATTTCTTTAGCGGTATTTCCTTTCCAGCTATGTCCCAATAGTGTTTTTATGGCATTGACATTTTTTCTGTGATTTTCTAATTCTAAAATACACGATTCTAAATCATTTTTGGCACCTACTACATCGGCAGCATGTGCTATAACATCATAATTTTTCATGAAGATCACCCGTTTTTCAGTTTTGTTTATCAACAGTTTCAAATTCAACCGCTCTTTGTTCTATGAAATCAGCCTCAGAACGAATACGTTCCATATACCCTCTTTGAAATCCATAAATGCCGTATGTAAGTGTATTAATTAAATTACCATCAACACTGGCTGGTGATTGTTGTAATACATTAATAATTTTATTGCTTGCTTGTACGATCTTTTGGTTAATATCATCAATTTCTCTTCTTAAATCTGAAGTAATTTGTTTAACTTCTTCGACTGTTAAATGAATTGTAACCCCATCAGCGCGCGGGGACCCCTGAATTTTCTCTCCTGTCTCCCCATCGTACATATTCGGTATATTTAAATAACCGTATTTATCGTGACTAAGGTTATCCATGGAATGAAAGCTTGGTCCCATAAAACCCATGAAAAAACGAACAGTATTATAACCATTTGTTAAAAAAGGTAAAAATGGAATATAACTACTTGCATCATGAATCCTATTATCATTTTTTATATCTGGTTTATCTGTATAAAATAAATGACCTATACGACCTCTATTTTTATTATCATTTCCTCTAAAACCAGTAAATACAGTATCATTGGGGTTTCCGATAGTTGTAATTTGATCTTTATAATCCCCCCTTAAGGCTTTTTCCTTTTTATCTTTAGGTAATGAATCAATAACATTTGGAGCTTCGTAACTAACAACTGCTACATCATTCATAACCCCAGCGTATTCACCTAAACCACCACCTAGAGAATGGCCGGTTAATGTAAGCTGGTATCCGTCTAACCCATTTTTAGGGTCTTTCATATATTTCTTTACTTCTTTTGTTAAATCATCAGCATTAGTAAATTGACTTTCTGCAACTATTTTTTGCTTTCTTTCTTTCGCCATAGCGAAATTAAATTGTTCAGTTAAAGGAAGTGATGAAGTGTCAAAGCTATTCATTTTTTCCAAACTATCTTGATTTTTTCTAAAACGATTACCCATAACATCAAATACATCTGCATCATAAAAATCAGGTGCTTCCCAAGAGCCGCGAAAAGCAATCACAACTTGTTTTGTTTCTTCATTCTTGTAAACAGTGGCATCAAAGCTATTATTTGAGTTATGAAGAACAGCACCATTTATTTCTACAGGTTTCCAAATCTCTTTTTGTTTACCAAATTCTACAACTTCTGTAAGAACATCACCATAACTACTAGTAGCCAAATGGGAAAGGCTTTTATCTGAAACTGAACTTCCCATATTTCCATCTCCTCAAAAAAGATTTATAGTTATATTATAAATCTTCTTAGGGAGGAAATATATTGAATAAGAGAAAAAAGGTGAATATTGCCATTTTTACAATTTTATTATTAATAATAGGCTACATATCTTATACAATGTACAACAAAAATATTACTCAAGATAAAGCTTCAAAAGTAGCAATAAACTATATGAAGGATAAAGAAAATATAGATCTTGTAGTTACTAAAGTTGAGATTTTACATGGAGTACGTGATGGTTTTATTGATGTAGAAGGTTATTCTAAAAATGATAAGAAAAAGGCAATTCGCGTTACGATAAACAAAACGCAAAACTATTTAGTCTCCGGTTGGGGATTTAAGGATCAAAGGTAAACGATTAGCTTACTCAAATAGTAAATTCAAATGAGAAAAAGGCACCTTAAGGTGCCTTTTTTAACTAGATTTATTATTAACTAATGTATCCCCACCACCAAGCTCCGCCTCGATCTTCGAAGTCTTCGATGACTCATCCATACGCCAATACGTAATAAAGCTTATCGCGATACAGCCAGCTACGTAGAAGTAGAATAGTGATTCCATTCCGATACTCTTTAGCAATAATGCGATGAACTCAGCTGTTCCGCTTTTACAATTGCGTTAATGGATGTGTAGCCAATAAAAATGATGAGAACGAATATCATGAGTGAAAATGCTACCATGGGTTCTATATCCATCATTTTTGAAACTTGGTGGATATGGAGGGATCTGGTACTTTTTTGGTTTTGTAGGTGAACGTGATGTGGGATTGGTTGTTAGTTTAGGAGATAACGCGCTCGAAATTTGTCGGTAAATCGATATGTTGTGTCGAAACGTTGATATATTCGGAGTTACGATCGATATAATCGAATAATCGTTGATATATTTTTTTAAAGAGTGGGATTGGTTGTAGATTAATGTAGAAATTTAATGTTTTCGAAAAAAAGAATTGACTTCTATATTAGTTGTAACTAAAATAGTTACATAAAGATGTAATCAATTTAGTTACAACTAATATCTGCTAAAAATATGATTTATATATTTAATTAAGGATGGTGGTCCATACGTTGCCACCCGGTGTAGAAAGTTACTAACACATTCAAATCAATGCATATTCTAAGCTTTAGTATTTTCTGTTACGGGGCAATAAGGTGCAACGTTATCTTTTGTTAAAAACCTTGGTGGATCTTTCTTTGGAAATATTAGTTTTGGGGAAATATAGTAAGGTATCTAAAAAAGAACAAGGTATAAAAAGATGTACTTATATAAACCAAAAATTTAGTTGAGCTGGATAATAAAAAAAAGGTAGGAGATTTAAATGGAGACGAAACAAGATAACCTTATTTACGTATGGGATGCATATTGTGGATGGTGCTATGGTTTTTCAGAAAGTATTAAAGGATTTTACAAAAACCACACTGAAGTGCCATTAACGGTTTTATGTGGAGGGTTATTTTTAGATAATTTACCAATGAAAAACTTCTCATATATAGAAGAAGGAAATAAAAGAATTAATCAACTTACAGGTGCTGAATTTGGTCCTTCATATCAAAAATTGGTGGAGGAAGGGACTTTTAAAATGAATTCGAAAGATGCTGCAATTGGTTTTTCAGCTTTACGCTCATTAGCGCCAGACCGTTTATTAGAATTCACTTCGGCTATGCAAAAAGCGTTTTATTATGAGGGCCAAAGTCTGAGTGATCCTGAAACATATCGCAAAATAGCAATCGAGCATGGTTTGGACCCTGAACAAGTATTAGAACGTTTAAACGCTCAAGAAACAATAATAGATGTCCAAAATGATTTCAATAAAGTTCGACAGCTTGGTGTTAATAGCTATCCTTCCTTACTTTTACAAAAGGATAATCAAATTATTCCTATTGGTGGTGGCGTAATGACGCCGGATAAAATTGAAGCGCGTTTTAAAAATTTATATTAAGAAAATTTAGGATATAGTAGCAAACATGTTATCTTAGGAAACCTGACATTCATCTCCGGAATATTCGCCAGTACTATTACACTTTCAGATGAATGGGAGTGGGAGATTTTATCGGAACAAGATAAAAATATGATAATTAGTTAATAACTTTAACAAAAGGAGAATAACATACTATGTTTAAAACAATCGATACAAATCAAAAAGATGTGAAATTAACGGTGTTTAGTTCGGACGAAAAAAGCTTTATGGTCACAGCAACATTAGTTGAGAAAGCAGGACATGCATTTTTAATAAACTCAAAATTTACTCAATCTGATTCGAAAGAAATTGTAGAGTATTTGAAAAAAAACAACTTATCTCTAGATAAAATCTTTATTATTCATGGGGATCCAGACTACTACTTTGGATTAGAGAGCATTAAAGCCGTTTACCCAGAAGCTATAGCGTATGCTACGGAGTCTACTGTTGAACATATCGTTCATTCTGTCTTAGGGAAATTAAAAGTTTGGAAAGACGCCCTTGGAGAAAATGCGCCAAGTAACGTGGTATTACCTCAAGTGTTTAAAGAAAAAGCGATTGATTTTCAGGGGTTAACATTTGAACTAGTAGGCTTAGATCATTACAGAACTAGCTTATTTAATAAAGAGCTGAAAGTATTAATTGGTGGTATTGATGTATTTAACGAAATACATGTATTCTTAGCGGATACTAGCTCAAAAGCGGCGATGGAGGCGTGGATTGAGAACTTGAAAGTGTTACAAGCATTACATGCTGACATAATTGTACCAAGCCATGGATCAATCGAAAAATCCCTAAATAATCAAGCACTTACTGCGACAATGGATTATCTAAGAACTGCGGTTCAAGCTTCTGAGGAAAGTGGAACTTCAAAAGATTTTGTGGCAAAACTTGAAGCAGCATATCCAGACTATGCAAATAAAGGTGTATTAGAATTAAGTGCAAAAGTTGTAACAAAAGAAATGCCTTGGGGTTAATGATATGAATAAATATCAAAAACTATTACATGAAACGTATGTGTTAACTGGCGAAGGGAAATTGGATGCGTTCAAAACGTATTTAAGTGAAAATGTATCTTGGACAGAAGCTGCTGGGTTTCCATATGCAGGTACTTATATAGGTCCAGATGAAGTAGTGAAAAACGTACATGAACGTCTTGGCACGGAATGGAATGACTATAGCGCTAAAGATGAAATTTATACTTTTAATAACAATACTGTTATTGTGTATGGAAAATATAGTGGAACATATAAAGCTACAGGGAAGTCATTTGTAGCAGATTTTTGTCATCTTTATAAGTTTGATGAGAACGATAAGGTTAAGAAGTTTATTCAAATTGTGGACAGTGCAACTGTTAATGAGGTATTAAGTTAGAGTTAATCGTTTCTAATATGCCTTGTATAGGGGGAGGATAAATGAAATTCCTAACATTACCCCTGACATTACATTTTGGGGAAGGTTTCTCCTTCTTCAAACTTTTTATAGAAGAAAACTTATTTAAGTAGAAGAGGTAGGTATATATGAAATTAGAGAAAAGTTTAATCATAACAATTATTTCTGTATTTATTTTAGGAGTAGTTTCGACTCTGGTATATCAAGCTTCCACCGGTAATAACAAAGGGAACGCAATAAAGAGCGAGAATGTTGCTTCTGTATCAAAAGAAGTGAAAGAAAATGAAAAGAATAAAAAGATGGTAGTTGATTTCTATAATGAAGTTTTTAACAAACATAATATCGATATTATCCCTAAATATGTTAGCGAAGATTATAAGCAACATAATCCTTTTGTTGCTGATGGACGAAAAGCCTTCATGGATTTCTTTAAGGAGGATTTTGTTAAAAATCCTAATTCCTCTGCAGAGATTAAACGTGTAGTAGCTGAAGGGGATACAGTTGCTCTTCATGTACACTCTCGTACAAATTCTCAAGATAAGGGAGTTGCTATAGTGGATATATTTCGTATCAAGGATGGAAAGATTGTCGAACACTGGGATGTAATTCAAGAGATTCCAAGTGAAGCAGCTAATGATAATACGATGTTTTAGATAGAAGATATATCTAATAATTGTTTAATTGATAGTGCTGTATAGAATTTAGAAATTTAGATAAGTAAAGGAGATGTCCTAGTACCATGCCTGGGACATCTCCTTTTTGTTTTAACGAGATTTAATTTATTGTTACTTGTATTTTTTTATGTACTACTAGTCGATTACACATCATTTCAGGCGGTTTTCTTTTATCCTGCATTAATGGGCAGTAAGATCCCCACCTCTTTTAATTCTTCAATTAATAAAAAGTTTGCTTTCAAATTAGAAAGGGTTAGTCCCTCGCACCCAAAAACAAAGGGGAACTTAATTATTCAAATTCATATAAAGTTTCAATCTTGTCTAAGCATCCATTAGGATATACAATTGATCATCTATTTTTCTTTACATAATCTCCAGATGCAGTCCATATCAACTATAGATTCTTGTCTTATGCTAAATGTAATCAAAAAGCAAGTAGATAAAGATAATGACTAAAACATTACTCTAGATACTTTTTTGATGAATATTACAAATAAACAGGAGGTAATGAAAAATGATTAAAACATTATTAGCAGGAGCACTTTTAAGTACAGGATTGGTAGCGGGAGGTGCAGATGATGCGAAAATGGACAATTTAAAGTCAAATGAAGGTAGTTCAAATCAAGTAATTACACAGAGTGTAGATGGAACAACGTCTTTCTCACAAAACTTTGATTTACCTAAAGATGCAGTGCCAGCAACTCCTAAAGGAAACGCAAAAACAGTTGAAAGAACAGAGGGTACAGGTTCTCAAGAAGGAAAAATGGTACCAACAAAAGAAGGTACAGATTCTCAACCAGGATTTGAAATGGGATCCCCTGAGAAACCAGAATATGCAAAAACAGTTGAAAGAACAGAAGGTACAGATTCTCAAGAAGGAAAAATGGTACCAGCAAAAGAAGGAAATTAAATAATATATAGTTATAACGAGGAGCATCCAAAAAGTGGTGCTCTTTTTATACTATAGGAATTAACTAGTTCTACTGAATATAGAACTGTAGGAGGAATTGAGACTAGAACATGGGGGCCTATCTCTTCAAATCATGGTGTTTAGGGCAATAGTTTTGGTGGTGACGTTATAATACAAACATTTTATTAGAGATTTTCTAAATTTACATACACTCTAGATAGACTACATATCAACTTCAGATACTTGTTTTATGATACAAGTAATCAAACAAAAGGAGGGCGATACAAAATGGTTAAAACAGTATTAACAGGGCACTCTTTTATGTACAGGAGATTATTAGCAGGTGGAACAAATGTTGAAGATATACAGACAGATAAGCATATTCCATATGAACAAGATGAATTGCAGCAAACTCTAGAAAAGTACGATTCGAAGAAGTTTGAGTTATAAAAAGAAAATAGATAAATGAACAAGAGAAAAGTATTTTTATTTTCATTTGGATATAGGACTTGAATCAAATTTTTATACTAAAATACATACGGCAAAAAGGAGGGAGTACATTGCAGAAAATTATTTATGGAATATTAATTTTAATATATACTTTGTATTCATTTTTTGTAAGTGATGGAAGTGAAGTAAGGTTTATTATGCTGTTAGCTATAGTGCTTATCTTTTCTGTGGTTTTAGAAAAAGGAAATGCAAACCAAACGACTGATTAAGGGGCGTTTGGTTTGCATTTTTTATTGGCTATTACAGTCCAGATGTTTTAGGGGGAGCACCAAATTTCATTTTTGGGGACACTATTAAATTTTTAGTTGATGAAAATACGGTGCAACTCCTACTAGAGAAAACACCGCCTAAAATAGAAAACTTTTAACCTATTATCCTCTATTCCGTAGCTTTTAAGGTATTTAACACGACTTTGGTTGCATCTGCAATAAGTTTATCATCATATTTAGCATCTTCTTTATCATGATTAGAAAGTATAGCAAGAACAATCGGCTTTTTATTTGGTGACCAAATAATTGCGATATCATTTCTTGTTCCGTAAGATCCCGCGCCTGTTTTATCAGCTACTTCCCATCCTTTTGGTACGCCAGCACGAATCAATTTATCTCCAGTTGTATTTCTCTTCATCCAATCTACTAATAGTTCACGTTTTTCTATTGGAAGTGCAGTTCCTAATGTAAATGATTGAAGTGTCTTAGCTATCGCTTCTGGTGTACTGGTATCATGTGTTTCTCCTGGATGCACTTCATTTAATTCAGGTTCAAATCGTTCTGAAGTAGTAACAGTATCTCCTACTTCTCTCAAGATTTTTTCAAATTCAGAGGGACCTCCTAATTGTTTAAGAATCAAATTATGTGCTGTGCTGTCACTATATCGAACAGAAGCATCTGCAAGTTCTTTTAACGTCATTCCTGTATCAACATGCTTTTCAGTAATCGGATTGTAATTAGAAAGATCTTCATGTGTATACGTAATCCTTTGATCAAGAGCTTCTAATGAGTTCTTGCGTAAAAGAGCGCCCACAGCTAATGATTTAGATGTAGATGCAAATGCAAAACGATCATCTGAATGATAAGCAACAGTTTGATTCGTACCTGTGTCCAGTGCATAAATACCAAGCTTAGCATCATATTCTTTTTCAAGTTTAGCAAAAGATTGATTACCTGTATTTTCTTGTTTAATTTGATTAGCTTGATTCGTTTGTTTAGGTGGTTCAGATTGAGCATTACTATTGGAACAGCCTATAAGTGATACACATGAAAGTAATACTACAGGTACAATCTTTTTGTAATGTAAAATGTTATAGAACTTGTTTAAAACGAACATAAATTTTCAACCTTTTTCAAGAATATATGGATTTTGTCTAGGTATTCTAAATACCGATGTAATTAAAGATGACATAAGGTAACAATACTACTGCAGCTGAAATTTCACAGGTTAAATGACATCCAAAACGTTTATCCCGTATTAACGGGCAGTAAGACCCCCGCTGATTAAATTTTCACTTTATATGATTGATAAGTCACAGTTTGCGTTATTTCTTTTTTGTTTCCACTTGTAATGGTTCACCTGTGAAAGTATTACAATACATGTTTTTTACTTTTGGGAATAATAAGTCCTTTCATTTTTTTGTAATACATAAAAATAGATGTCGAACGGGATATGTTGTATCCAATCTGGACAACTCATATTAGAAATACACTTATTAGACACTCTAAGTAATAAATTTGTTCCACTTTAAGATGAGGAAGAATTTGGGGTTTGTAAAATAACAATGGAACTACGTGTTTTTTCGTCATACAAAAACCTCTACATATAAGTAGAGGTTTTTAAATTGCATATTAATGAATTATGCTTTTTCAGATAAACGAAGATAATAGAATACATAATTTTAACTAGATTTATTGTTAACTAATTTATCCCCACCAAGCTCCGCCTCAATCTGCGAAGTCTTCGATGACTCATCCATACGCCAATACGTAATAAAGCTTATAGCGATACATCCAGCTACGTAGAAGTAGAATAATGATTCCATTCCGATACTTTTTAGCCATAATGCGATGAACTCAGCTGTTCCGCCGAATATCGCAACTGTTAGTGCATATGGTAAACCTACGCCAAGTGCGCGAATTTCAGTTGGGAAGAGTTCTGCTTTTACAATTGCGTTAATGGAAGTGTAACCAGTAACGATAATGAGACCGACCATCATGAGTAAAAATGCTACGATTGGTTCTGTCGTTTTTTCCATAAAGAAGAATATTGGTGCTGTTAGTAACGTTCCGAGAATACCGAATGCCATTAATAGTGGGCGGCGTCCGATTTTATCGGATAGTAGCCCTGCAATTGGTTGAAGTACGACGAAAATAAGTAGTGCGACAAAGTTAATCCAGCTTACAACTTCTTTCGGAAGACCGACTGTGTTTACCATGAACTTTTGTAAATATGTTGTGTACGTATAAAATGCAACAGTGCCTCCTAATGTTAGGCCGACTACTGTTAATACTGCTTTCGGGTGTTTCATAAGTGCACGAACAGTTCCTGCGCTTTCGCGTTTTTGTGATTTTATGTTTGAGAACTGCTCCGATTCATCCATCGTACGGCGAAGCCATAATACAGCTACTGCGCCCATCGCCCCAATAATGAACGGAATACGCCATCCCCAAGCTTTCATATCTGGTTCGCTTAGTAATTGCTGAAGAACAATTTGAACACCTAACGCAACCATCTGTCCAGCAACGAGCGTTACATATTGGAAACTTGAATAAAAACCACGGCGTCCACTGCTAGCCATTTCAGATAAATACGTTGCGGAAGTTCCGTACTCTCCGCCGAGTGACAACCCTTGAAGTAAACGAGCAAGAACTAAAATAATAGGGGCCATAATACCGATACTTTCGTAACTCGGTGTACAGGCAATAATTAAAGAACCACCGGCCATAACTGTAATGGAAAGTGTTAATGCTGCCCGGCGTCCGTGCCGATCCGCATAGCGTCCCATTAATAAACTTCCGATAGGGCGCATTAAAAATCCAACTGCGAAAATAGCTGCTGTGTTCAGTAACTGACTCGTTGGATCTCCTTTAGGAAAGAACTCTGCTGAAAAATAAACAGCGAAAGCAGAGTAAACGTACCAGTCGTACCATTCAATTAAATTGCCGACAGAACCTTTGAAAATATTGCCGGCGACTCGGTTTGATTTTACTTGAGCCATACTAATTCCTCCTCTTGCTTATAAATAAAATAATAATTATGAAAGCGCGTTCATTGTAGTTGAATTGTACTGTTCTTTAAATAAAATCTCAATATTATGACAATTTTATTCTTTTTGTACTTTATGAACATGGATATTTTTAATAGTTGCTTCATTTTCAGTTTTGTCATAATAATAGAAAAAGGAGATTGATAGTTTTGAATATTTTATCAAAGGGTATGGGGTATGAAAAAATCACGCAAAGTGTCATTACAAACGAAAATAGTAAGCTTAATTATCGCGTTAATTTTATTTGTCGTTCTCCTATTAGCGGGAATATTTGTTTACATTCAGTCCGTTGATACGAAGCGCCAAGTAGAACAGTTAGCACTGCAAACGGCTAAATCTCTTTCTTTTATGCCAGCGATAAAAGAGGCTTTTCAATATAACGAGCATAAAAGTACCATTCAATCCATTGCGGAACAAGTTCGTGAGCAAGCTGGTGCGGATTATGTAATTGTGGAAGATCGCTATGGAGTTATGTATTCCCATTCTAATTCTGAGTTGATTGGTACAAAGAGTAACAACCCGTATAACTATGAAGCACTCACTTTTGGTGGTTATTATACGCTCGAAGGAAATGGTACAAGCGGTCCAGCTTTAATGGCGAAAGCACCTATTATTGTTCATAACGGAGATTACGATCAAGTAGTAGGCGTTGTGACAGTAGAGTTTTTAATAAAAGGCATTGAATCTAACATATTGAGTAGAACGAAAGAAATTATCCTCTTCTCCTTAGCGGTATTAATAGCCGGCATTGTTGGTGGAATCCTTTTAGCGCGTAGCATCAGGAAAGATACACTCGGTTTAGAGCCGAATGAAATCGCAGCGTTATACCGGGAACGAAGTGCGATACTACTATCTATAAAAGAAGGAATTATAGCTATTGATCAAAACGGTTTTATTACGATGATGAACACGTCGGCAGAAGAAATGCTTCATGTAAATGATGATTATATACAGCAGCACATTTCAAAGGTTTTACCGGAATTTCATATGGAGAGAGTGCTAGAAACCGATCAAGAAATCGCGTTTCAAGATAAAGTGTTTATTTTAAACATGACACCAATACTCGAAAATAATAGTACGGTAGGCGTTGTATGTAGTTTTAGAGATAAAACAGAACTGCAAAATCTAGTGAACACAATATCTGAGGTAAGAAAGTATTCAGAGGACTTACGCGCCCAAACACATGAGTTCACAAATAAACTTTTTGTCTTATCAGGATTACTTCAGTTAGGACATTATAGGGAAGCGATTGAATTTATTCAACAAGAATCTAACATTCATCAAAGTCAAAACCATATTTTATTCCATCAAATTCATGATGCGAAAGTACAAGCTATTTTATTAGGAAAACTCGGAACAGCGTCTGAAAAGAAAATCGATTTTCATATTGAAGGAGATAGCGCGCTTCATCCGTTACCAGACCATATAAAGGTTTCGCATCTTATTACGATCCTTGGAAACATAATCGATAATGCGTTTGATGCGGTGAGTGAACGAGAGGAAAAGAGTGTTTCCTTCTTTGTTACGGATATTGGCAACGATATTGTGTTTGAAGTGATAGATAGCGGGATAGGAATACCGGCAGAAAAAATAACAACCATTTTTCAAAAGGGATTTTCAACGAAAGGAACTGATCGTGGTTACGGACTAGCAAACGTGAAAGAAATGGTAGATCTACTAGAGGGAACAATTGAAATTCAAAACGAGGAAAATGGGGGAGCTATTTTTACAATTTACCTTCCGAAAACATTGAAAGAAAGTACATGACAAACAGGGGGATGGACATATGTTGAAGGTTGCAATTGCAGAAGATGATTTCCGCGTCGCGCAAATTCAAGAGGAGTTTTTATTAAAAATAAAGGATGTAAAAGTAATCGGAAAAGCATTGAACGCGAAAGAAACGATGGAACTACTACAAAAGGAAGAAATCGATTTACTTCTATTAGATAATTACTTACCAGATGGAATTGGAACTGACTTATTACCACAAATTCATGCTGACTTTCCAAGCGTTGACGTCATTATGGTAACGGCGGCGAATGAAAACCACATGTTAGAAAAAGCAATTCGAAACGGCGTAAGCAACTACCTTATAAAACCGGTCACGTTAGAAAAATTCGTTCGCACCATTGAAGACTATAAAAGAAAGAAGCAACTATTACATAGTAACAATGAAGTGAATCAAGCACTCATCGATAACTTCTTCGGCACTTCGCAAACAGAAGACATAAAAAACTTACCGACAGGTGTGGATCCGTTAACACTGCAAAAAGTGAAAGGAATTATAAAAGGATTCGAAGAGGGTATTACAATAGAAGAAATGGGAGAACAAATGGGGGCCTCCAGAACAACCGCAAGAAGATATTTAGAATACTTAGTAGCGACAAACGAATGCACAGTAGAGTACACATACGGCATTATCGGACGACCAGAACGAAAATATCGCATAGGACGAGGACTATGAAAAAACAATTATTACTATGTATATGGATCATGACAGGAGTAATAGCTGGTTGTTCCTCAGAAAAATCTCAAACGAATACAGTAAACATAGAAGAAGTAGAAATCGTTGCGCCGAACGTTCAAGGAGCCGGCTGGGACTTAACAGCGCGGGCAATGCAAAAAACGCTCACAGAAGAAAAAATCTTCACAAAACCAATCACTGTCACAAACAAAGTAGGTGGCAGCGGTGATGTCGGATGGAAATATACGAAGCAAAAAGGCGGTCACGTACTGGCGATCAACTCAAGCTTACTCATAACGAACAACCTACTAGGCCACAGTAAACTAACATATAAAGACTTCACACCGCTCGCAACACTCGCATCGGACTGGGAAGTCGTTGTTGTATCAAAAGACAGCACCATAGATAACGCAAACGAACTAATGGAACAACTAAAACAAAACAAGAAAAACTTTAAACTCGGCGTTGCCCCTGGTCTAGGAAACGACGACCACCTATCCTTCGTACAAGTAAGCAAAGCATTCGGCATAAACCCAGCCGAACTACAATTCTTCGTCTACGAAAACAAAGAAAAAATTATAAACGCCTTAACGAACAAACAAATCAGCGCCGCAACCATGACCCTATCCGAAGCCGAAAAACAATACAAAGCCGGCAAAATAAAAATACTAGCCGTATCCGCACCAAAGCGCCTAGATCGACTACCAGAAATCCCAACATGGAAAGAACAAGGAATCGACGTCATCTTCCAGCACTGGAAAGGAATTATGGGCCCAAAAGATATGACGGAGGAAGAGGTTGCTTATTGGGATGGTGTTATTAAGAAGATGGTAGAGAGTGATAGTTGGAAGGAGATTTTGAGGGAGCGGGGTTGGGAGGGTTTTTATAAGGATAGTGGGGAGAGCATAATATTTCTTGAGAGGAGTAGTCAGGAGTATGGAGAGTTAGTGGAGGATAATAGGAATTATTAAATTCTATGACCTAATTGTTGAGAATCAAATACTTATTGAAATAAAAAGATTCAAAATTATAGAGTATTATTACCTAAATATAAGAGAATGAAAATAAACAAGGAGTGCTAGCATTCCTTGTTTATTTTGTTCTTGGTTAAACAGAAAAATCTGCATAATATGTTCCATCTTGCAGAAGAGAAAGGTGAATATCATCCCTACCATATTGTAAGAGGTCTCTTCTTGTAACTAACTCATCGAAAGAAAGGCCTAATCGTTCTCTAATATAAACCCCTAAAAGGTTTTTATTTGGAAAAGAACATAAGTTTTTTGGGTAGGGTCTGCCGTTAACCGGCTGTGATCCTTCAAGAGTAGCATCCATTAATACCCCATCATCCCAAATTAACTCAATCGAATCATTTTGTCTATTCGATCTGCCAAGACCTAAATTTCTAATAGGATGTACTTGTTTTGGTGGGAATAGTTGTGGGTGCGCTCGAACATGGCTCGTACGAATAGGAATATATCCATCCCCTGGATTGTTGTGACCTCTAAGGCTATGTCCCCAGTTTAGTCCACTACTACGTGGAACCTCTCCTGTAGATGGATCATACAAAACCATACTACAAATATTTCTAATATTTGTGGGAGGAGCAGTAAGTGTAGCAGAAGTACATTCCACAGTATTAGTTAGAATTTGATTCAAATATGTATCTAAATCAGAAAAGGTATCAACAGTGGTTTCTGCTAAATTTTCTCTAAGCGGAATATTTAAACCCCTTGCACTAAAGTTGGCTGAACCTATTAAAGCATATACAATATTACCGTTATTTCTCCATTGCAATTAGTAAAAAATGTGACTGATTTTACAATAGAATTATTTATTGTTTCTGAAGGTGGGAAAATCTCAGCTCTAGATTGGGAGTCGGTAGATAGCGTCGGGACACCTTTTCCAGCGGAAATTGTATGTGTATCTTTTCAAAATCAAAATTCAGTTGGGATATTTGGGAAACCTAGAACTCAAAAAAGCGATAATAATGTCTCATATGCTGTACGTATCGAGAAAAAAGATAAACCTATAGAATGTTTAGGTAGTTTGATATTTACTTGTATGGACCCTCATGTACAAGTCGAGATGTTGATGAAGTTGGAAGGGGGTAGGAAAAATGTCCAATAAGATTAGCATGAATCGACTTTATAATGAGGATATGGAAGATCTATTAAATGTCTCGAAAGATTTGCATTTTTTTTATAAAGACGAGGAGGGTTCGAGGCAAATTCTTAAACAAACTGAAGACCACGATTACAAAACACTATTGAGTAACGAAGATGATAGTTGGGATTATGGGGAAAAGGGTTTTGGCATATTTGGTAATGTAATACTAGGAGATCCATCCGTTTTGTTTGGTCCTACGCAATTAGTTAATGTTGATGCAGAGTTAGGTCTTGCATTACAATGGGTGTCAAAACAATCTTCCAAACGTGATGTAATTCCTCTTGCAGTTATTAAAAGTACAACTCCAAACGATGTAACTATACCTATTGAGCATTATTTTCCAAAGGATAGATTATTTGGTGAAGTGCATATTTCGCTTGTTATTTATTTAAAAAAAGCTAGTTGCAATAATAAAAGAGGACAAGCACAATTAACAGGTACAATTTTAGGTGAATTAGTGAGGAATGTTGTTATTCTAGATGGGTCTGGTTCCACATTCCCGATTGTGATTGTAAACGAACCAGATAAACCTTTATGGTATGTAGACTTTAATTATTCGGATCCTTTAGTAGAGCCATTTGATAAAGAATACATTGCAATTTATTTAAATAAAGCAAATATTGCTTTTACATCGATTCAGAATCCAAAAACAAAATTGGATAGAGTATTATATGTAGAATTTTTGGCAGGAGCTCTCCAGTTGATTTTACAAAATTTGATGGAATGTCCGGATTGGAAAGATATTCAAGATGGAAGAGGATGTGAAGAAGGTTCTATCGGAGAGGTCATGCATTATTTTAAAACAACATTAAATTGGGATTTTGATACGCCGGAAAAACTAGCAATGTCGCTACGTAAAGATTTAGAAATGCGGGTAAGAAAAGGTGAAATCTAGTGTGGGAAAATATAGTTTATACAAAAGCACAAGCGAAATTTAAATTTCAACAAATTGAGGCTGAACCAGAAAATTGTTTGCCAAGAAAGGTAATAGCGCCTTTTGATTGGTTACGTGAAAACATTATCTTTGAAAAGAAAATGTTTTTAATAGATCAAAAGAAAAAAATTAGATCATATGCATTTGATTTACATATTGGGTTGATATTGTACAGGATCTTAAAAGAAGAATATGGTTTTAATGAGAGGTTAGCAGCACAAGATGAAATTTGGCGTTATTTGTCGTTGGAGGTATTTCCAGATTTAGTATATGAACGGTTTGGTATAAATGATCATCGTTTTTACAAAGGAACGCGCCGAATTTGGTTAAAAAGCATTTGGTGGTATGTCCAGCTTTCTTGGCAAGGAACTGAGGAGGACACATTTGATATATTAAAAAGTAATTCGGCAGATGAAGTCCTTCAATTACTTGACCGTTCAGGTAATGGTGGTTATCGTATAGATTTAACACGTGAAATGATGCGCCAGTATAAAGTGTATGATAACGGCAAGGTAGCACAGTTATTTCGCCGAGTATTGAAATTAAACACAGCACGTCTGAATATGATTGAGCCTAGTTTAGTAGATGGAGGCATAGAAGCATATGTAACAGATTTTGAGGGTGTTGCAAAACTCATAAATATCCAAAAATGAATGCATAAAGAAACCCGTTTTCCTGGAAGAATGATAGTA